>CALLMA010000116.1 GCA_938008015.1 uncultured Celeribacter sp. | reverse complement strand
TGGGGGTGTGGTGTAAACTCTGTCCTGAATCGCGATTCCGATGATTGATTGCTGTCATGGGGGGGAGTATTTTTCGATTCATAGCTGGCGCTTGATGCGTATGCTTCGCATATCACGGGCAGATGAGCTGTCTCAAATTGTAGAAACAAAAGATGCTAGAACATCAAAGCAAAGAAGCTTTTTAGTGAGAAAGACGTAACATAAAATGGCCCTTCGTATTAATGATACTATCCCGAATTTAACAGTTCAAACAGATCTTGGTGAGTTTTCGCTGCATGATTGGATCGGTGACAGCTGGGCGATCCTATTTTCACATCCAAAAGATTTTACGCCTGTATGTACAACAGAATTCTCCGCTGTCGCACAGCTTGCGGATGAGTGGGATAAGCGCAACACTAAGGTGATTGGCGTTTCAGTTGATGGCGTTGAAGATCACAAAAAATGGAAAGTCGATATTGAATCTTATGGGGGCGCAAAAGCCGGCTTCCCAATCATAGCTGATAATGGGCTTGAAGTCTCAAAAGCTTTCGACATGTTGCCTGCTGAAGCATATCTTCCTGATGGGCGTACGCCAGCGGATAGTGCAACTGTTCGTTCTGTCTTTATTATTGGGCCAGATAAGCAATTGAAGCTTTCAATGACTTATCCAATGACTGTGGGCCGTAATTTTGCAGAGATTTTACGTGCGCTTGATGGTTTGCAAACGTCCGTTGGCAAAGGTGTCGCAACGCCTGCGAACTGGGTTCTCGGTGAGGATGTGATTATTCCGCCAACCGTTTCGAATGAAGATGCAAAGGCGAAATTTGGCGAGTTTGATGCCGTCTTGCCATATCTTCGCAAAGCAAAGCTGCCTGCATAATTAAAAGCTAACTTTGTACAAGAAAATAAGGCGCGCCTTTGGTAGGCGCGTCCCCTTTAAACGATCCTATCAGCCTGAAAGGTTCTTTCCATGTCCGATACATCCCCCATTGCAGCAAGTGGCCTAGAGAATGCGCCTGAAAATGCTATTGTGACTGGAAAACTCGCGGATAACGAGCGCTTGAAAGGCGAAAGCAATTACTTGCGCGGAACGATCGCGGAAGATTTGAAAGATCAGATAACAGGTGGTTTTAGCGCCGATAATTTTCAGCTGATCCGCTTCCATGGTATGTATCAGCAAGATGACCGCGATATCAGACCTGAGCGCGCAAAACAAAAATTAGAACCTCTTCATAATGTCATGTTGCGCGCGCGCATGCCGGGTGGGATTATCACACCTGAGCAGTGGCTGGTGATAGAGAAATTCGCTGAAGAGCACACAATGTATGGCTCGGTGCGCTTAACCACGCGCCAGACATTCCAGTTTCACGGTGTCTTAAAGCCGAATATCAAAAATATGCATCAAGTGATTAATTCTGCAGGGATAGATTCAATCGCAACCGCAGGTGATGTGAATAGAAATGTGCTTTGCACCACCAATCCTGTTGAATCTGAATTGCATGCCGATGCTTATGAGTGGTCGAAGAAAATATCTGAACATCTTTTGCCAAAAACCAAAGCTTATGCTGAGATTTGGCTTGATGGGGAAAAGGTCAAAACCACGCAAGAGCCTATTTTGGGCCAAAATTATTTGCCGCGTAAGTTTAAAACCACCGTGAGCATACCGCCGAACAATGAGGTGGATGTGCATGCAAATGATTTGAACTTTGTGGCGATTGCTGAAAATGGCAAATTAATTGGCTGGAATGTTCTTGTGGGCGGCGGCTTGGCGATGACCCATGGTGATACGGCGACTTATCCTCGCAAGGCGGATGATTTTGGCTTTATTCCTCTCGAGCATACCTTGATTGTGGCGGAGCATGTTGTGTCTGTTCAGCGCGATTGGGGCAATCGGGTCAACCGCAAGAATGCCAAAACAAAATATACTCTGGACCGTGTGGGCGTTGAAAATTTCAAGGCCGAGGTGGAGCGTCGTGCGGGCATTGAGTTTGGACCATCGCGCCCCTATGAATTTACAGCCCGTGGAGATCGTTTTGGCTGGGTTGAGGGCTTTGATGGAAAACATCACCTGACGCTATATCTTCTGAGCGGGCGTATATTGGACTATCCCAATAGACCTCTGAAGACAGGTTTGCGCAAAATTGCTGAAATTCATAAAGGCGATTTTCGGATGACGGCCAATCAAAATTTGATCATCGCAGGCATTGCGGCTGAAGATCGAGATGCGATTGAAAAAATTGCCCGCGAGCATGGGTTGATTGACGATGCAATGACGCCGCAACTTAAGAACTCAATGGCCTGTGTTTCATTGCCTACATGCCCTTTGGCGATGGCTGAGGCGGAGCGGTTTTTGCCAGATCTTGTTCATCAAGTTGAAACGCTGCTCTCAAAACACGGCGTTCCAGATGATCACATCATCTTGCGTGTTGTGGGGTGCCCGAATGGATGTGGGCGCGCGATGTTGGCGGAAGTTGGCCTCATTGGGAAAGGCCCTGGAAAATACAATTTGTATTTAGGGGGCAATGATATTGGAACGCGTGTGCCTAAGATTTACCGCGAGAATATTAGCCCTGATCAGATCATTGAAGAGCTTGATTGGTTGATTGGGCGATGGGTCGGCGAGCGTTTTGAGGGTGAATGTTTTGGTGATTTTGTGATCCGTATTGGTGTCGTAGAGGAAGTGAAAGTCTCTAAAACGGACTTTCATGCCCCTCCTAAATTATCAACATAGGGATATGAGGTGAGCGAGATGGATAAGTATAAACGCATAGCCCACCGTGGGCCTACAGTTTTTACGACTGCAAATACGTGGTTAGAAAAGCAATCCGCACAAATTCGAATATCTTGGGCGTTGCAAAATTTGCCTAGAGATCACGTGGTCTCCTCCAGCTTTGGCATTCAATCTGCCGTTATGCTTCATATGATGACAGAGCAAGTGCCGGATATTCCTGTGCTCCTCTTTGATACAGGATATCTCTTTCCTGAAACGTATCGCTTCATCGATGAAATGACAGAGCGGTTGAGCCTCAATTTGAAAGTCTTTCGCGCTGATATGTCTGCCGCTTGGCAAGAGGCGCGCTTTGGCAATCTTTGGGAGCAAGGAGAGGAAGGTCTCAAGCGTTATAATAAAATGAATAAGGTCGAACCGATGCAAAAGGCAATGTCTGCGCTTGGGGCTGGGACATGGTATAGCGGTTTGAGGCGTTCTCAATCGAACAGCCGAGCTGAGCGCAAAATCCTTGAGTTTCAGCATGGGCGGGTGAAATTTCATCCGATTGCCGATTGGTCGAACCGCGATATCTACCTTTATTTGAAAGAGCATGATTTGCCTTATCATCCGCTTTGGGATGAGGGGTATGTGAGTGTTGGTGATGTCCATACAACTCGAAAATTAGAAGATGGTATGCGCGAAGAAGAGACGCGCTTTTTTGGATTGACGCGCGAATGCGGCATCCATTTGGAGGCTGAGATTACAAAATGACAAACCTAGCATCACCGAATTTAAACCCGTTGTCTCCGGATCAATCACAACAATTCGCAAACTTACTGACGTCTATGACGCCTATTCAGCAAGCTTGGATGAGTGGATATTTAGCGGCCGTGTCTCAAGGTGGCGCGGTCGCAGCACCCGCCTCAGCGCCACTTGCAGAGGCGGCTCCTTATACAATCCTTTATGGCTCGCAAACGGGCAATGCAAAACACATTGCAAGTGACTTAGCAGATGCTGCGAAGGCGCGCGGCTTGGATGTAAAACTAGCGAATATGGCCGATTATAAGCCAAATAAGCTTAAGGATGAAAAATTTCTAACAATCGTTGTTTCCACATATGGCGAAGGGGAGCCGCCAGAATCTGCGGAAAAGCTATATGCATTTTTGGCTTCAAAAAAGGCGCCCAAGCTGGAGGGGCTTCAAGTGGCTGTCTTGGGCATAGGGGATTCAAGCTATGAGTTCTTTTGTAAAACGGCGATAGATTTTGAAGAGCGTTTAAGTGCTTTAGGAGCAAATGTCGCTTTTGAGCGGGCAACATTGGATGTTGATTATGACGATTATGTGGCGGATTGGTTTTCTGGGGCGCTTGATGTTTTTGAGCCTAAACTCAAAGCTGCCGCACCAGCTCAATCGAATAACGTCGTCTCACTGCAAGGCGTCGCCTTGGGTGGCCCAGCTGCGAATATTTCTCAATATTCGAGGAAAAACCCGTTTGAGGCTGAAGTGAGCCTCGTCCAAAAGATCACGGGCCGCGATAGCACCAAAGATGTGCGTCATGTTGAAATCTCCCTTGAGGGGTCAGATATCACCTATCAAGCGGGGGATGCGCTTGGGGTATATTTCAACAATGATGCCAGTGAAATTGATCAAATCTTGGATATTCTTGATGTTGACGGCGATGCTGAGGTGCAATTGGGCGATAAGAGCAAGCCAATTCGTCAAGTCTTGATTGAAGATCTTGAATTAACGCAGGCTTATCCAACCTTCGCTGAAAAATATGCCAATGTGACAGGCGATGAAACCCTAACAGAGCTGACCCATGATAAAGTGCTTTTGCGTGATTATCTTGAACCCCGTCAGATTTACGACATTATACGAGAGCACCCGCATAAGATACAGCCGCAAGATCTTGTCGATAGTTTGCGCAAAATGCAGCCGCGCCTCTATTCAATTGCCTCCAGCCAAGCAGAAGTCGAAGAGGAAGTTCATTTGACCGTCGGTGTTGTCGAATGGGATGCATTTGAGCGCGAGCATCTTGGCGGATGTTCTGGCCATCTCGGACGCAGGGCGCAAGAGGGGGATGGTGTAAGAGTTTTTGTGGAAAGCAATGATAACTTCCGCCTTCCAGCAGACCCAAATACACCGGTTATTATGGTGGGCCCTGGCACAGGTATCGCGCCCTTTAGATCTTTCTTGCAAGAGCGTGAAGCCATAGAGGCTGAAGGAAAAAGCTGGCTCTTTTTTGGCAATCCCCACTTTACGCAAGACTTCCTTTATCAAGTAGAAATGCAATCTTACTTGAAGTCAGGCATATTGAGCCAGTTGGATGTGGCATTCAGCCGCGATCAGGCGCAGAAAATCTATGTGCAAGATAAAATTCGCGAGCAGGGTGCTGAGGTGTATAAATGGCTTGAAGAGGGCGCGCATTTTTATGTCTGTGGCGATGCCAATCGGATGGCAAAAGATGTTCATGCGGCCTTGCTCGAGGTTGTCCAAACCCATGGTGGGCTCAATGGCGATGCGGCAGAGGAATATTTGGCAGCGCTCAAAGAGCAAAAGCGCTATCAGCGGGACGTCTACTGATAAAATACTTTAGATGATTCAGTGAATTGATGCGCCCTTAAAAGCGCATCAATTGCGTTTATGAAGTGGAAATATCATCCGAAGGAGGGATCAGTTCGGAATTGATTTTGATTGTTTCCATGGAAAGACTGGATGAGACATCATTGATTGAGATGCGCTTAATGAGGGATTTATAAAAGACATCAAAATGCTTAGAAGAAGCGACTTGCACTTTGAGAAGATAATCGATGGTGCCAGCGAGGCGATAAGCTTCTATAATTTCATCTAATTCATTGATGGTTTGATGAAAATTGTTGAGCCATTCATCATCATGCTGGTTCGTTTTTATTTGCACAAAAAATGTTTCATTTAGGCCGATTTTGACGGGATCAATAATAGCCGCTTGGCGAACGATTGTTCCATTTTGAACAAATTTTTGAACGCGGTTCCAAACCGCTGTTTTTGAGATGCCAATGATCTTGCCGATTCTGTCAAATGAGCGCGTCGCATCCTTTTGAAGCTCGGAGAGTAGCTTGCGGTCGATCTTATCCATGTCTGATTTTTCGCTATCTAATTTTAGGTGTGTCGAGTGTTTTGTTTTGAGGGCTTAAGTAGAACATTATCCATCATTTGTCAAAAATAATTGCGTAAAATCCACTTTTATGCTGAAATATATATAAATATTAGAACAATGATCACAGGATTGCCCCATGCGCTACTTACCAATCTTCTATGATATGAAAAACGTAAATGTCATTATAGCAGGCGGTGGCGAAGTGGCAGTTTCAAAGCTGAAAATCTTGCTTAAAACGGATGCGCAGCTCCATGTTGTTGCCTCAAAAATCCATCAAGATATCGAGGCCCTTGAAGGTGAGGGGCGTGTGCGTGTGACGCGGCGCAAAATCCAAGAGAGCGATATAAGAGGCGCTCAGATATTATATTCAACATATTACGGCGAGGCGTTGAACTCAGAAATCCGTCAAATGGGCAAGAATTGTGGTGTTTTGGTGAATGTCGTCGATACGCCTTCTGAATGTGATTTCATTTCACCTGCCATCGTTGATCGTGATCCTGTTGTCGTTGCTATTGGAACGGAAGGAACGGCTCCTGTCTTGGCGCGCAAAATTAAGGCAAGCCTTGAAGAAGAGCTTTCGCCCAATCTAGGGCTGATGGCGCGTGTTGCGAAGGGCTTTCGTGAGGCGGTGGAACAATTGCCTTTCGGGCGTCCGCGCCGAGATTATTGGCGTGATTATTATGCAAATGACATTGCCAATGAAGAACAAGCCGCACTGAAACTTTCTGAGATGCTTGAGCATAAATTGAAAGAAGAAAAAGGCGCTGGATTTGTAAGTTTTGTGGGCGCAGGGCCTGGTGACCCAGAGCTTTTGACCCTCAAAGCGCGCAAGGCGATTGATAAGGCGGATGTGATCATACATGATCGATTGGTCAGCCCTGAGATATTAGAGCTTGCCCGCCGAGAGGCGACACTCATAAATGTCGGCAAAAAGGGCTTTGGTGCCTCTTATAAGCAAGAGGAAATCAATGATATCATCGTAGAAGAAGCGCGCAAAGGAGAGCTTGTTGTGCGTCTGAAGGGAGGAGATCCAAGTATTTTTGGCCGCCTTGATGAAGAACTGGAAGTGATCCGAAAAGAGCACATCGCCTTTGAAGTTATCCCCGGAATTACAACGGCTCTTGCGGCGGCCGCCCGCGTCGAAAAATCTCTGACAAGTCGGAATAAAAATCAAGAACTCCGCATTTTGACAGCCCATGATGTTAAAGGTTTTAGCGAGCATGATTGGCATTCTCTCGCGAAGGAAAATGCCGTTGCAGCGATATATATGGGCCGCAGCGCAGCGCGGTTTTTGCAAGGCAGATTGCTCATTCACGGTGCAAGCCCACAAACGCCAATGACTGTGCTTGAAAATGTCAGCAGAGCAAGCGAGCGCGTCTTCGGGACAACCATTGAATCTCTCACTGACACATTAACGCAAGAAGCCGTTTCTGGCCCCACAATACTCTTGCTCGGCATCGCCCCCGACAGCAATATCGCACAAACCGAAATACGCCTCGTGTGTTAGGTTCAGGACCCATTAATTTTCTTGTAGTTTGTTCTATGCTGTGATTCACGTTTCATAATTTATAGGAGACATTGATGAGTAATTTTTACTGACTAAGCGCAGAGCAGATGGATCGGCTTCGGCCTTATTTTCCGAAGAGTTGTGGGTGAGCACGAGTTGATGAATGAGGCATGAATACGAAATTGCATGCCGTTGCAGACACAAATGGGCGACTAATGCAGTACATCATCACATCATGACAGACCATTGATGACACGAAGAGCAGCTGCTTTGCTTGCTCGATGTCCTAAGGCGAAGTATCTGCTTGCGGATCGAGGGTATGATGCGGATTGGTTCCGTAAGGCATTGTTAGATATGGATATAAAACCCTGCATTCCGGGCCGAAAATCACGCAAGAGACCTGTGAAATATGATAAGCGTCGATACAAACGGCGAAATCGCATCGAGCGGATGTTCGGAAAGCTCAAAGATTGGCGACGCGTTGCAACCCGCTATGACCGATGTCCTAACGTATTCAGATCCGCAATAGCCCTCGCCGCAACTGTGCTATTCTGGTTATGAGTCCTAAGCCTAGCTCTACCAATCGCGCTCGCAATCATGAAAGGGCTAAGATAGCTTTCACAGAAACTTATCATCAGATTATAACAGCTTTTTAAATACCGTATAGCATATGGCTCCAATCGCTATGAAGATCATAAGCGCATAGCTCCAATCAACGTCAAATTTTTTAAGGGAATAGCCAATACATATTGCTGCTATCAGAAAAGTTGCTGTGACAAGGGAGGTAAGGTTTTTCATTTTATCAACTCATTTGGAAATAAGTAACTGCCCACAAAAATTTGCGGGCAGTACATACTTTTAATCACCTGAACAGACGTAGGTAAGAACACCAGCCGCAACAGCTGACCCGCCTTTTGCAACTGGGTGATTGATCTGGCTCACGCCAGCCACAACGCCGCCTCCGACTGCGCAAAGTTCTCTTTTTGTAGGATTGCGCGGTTGACGACCGTGATCTTTTATAGACTCATGAGCTTTACTGCTACGGCCCCAGCCGCCGCCGCCGAAGGATGTTGTCCCAAAGAGATCATCTGAAGAAGAATTTTTATATACTGATGACATTTTCGTGTCTCACTTTAGTTTTTGGTCAAGACATGATATGCTGACCGTACTTGATGTTTGCTGGGATTGCTCCCAGCGGCTCATTCGGGCGGTAGGTTGGTCTAAGAACCTGCCGCTCCTCTTACAGTTGCAAATTTGTTAACAAATGCAACCGCAATCTTTGGTGGGCGCTTATTTTTTTAGTAGCGCCAAAAATAACTAACCGACATATTTGGACTATCAAGTGCGTAAACCTGATGAAACCATCCCGCTGGTTGGACAATCATCTCACCTGGATTGAGTGTAACAGAGATGCATTTTGCCTTTTTAGCCTTCGGAAAAATTGTATAATCGGGATTTTCAGGACGGAACCAACAAGGCTGATAATTGTTATAAGCCTTATGTGGATATATCAGCTCTTCTTGATCCGCTGAATAGAGATCGAGGCGCTTTCGTCCGATAACCTGCAAAAGGAAACCACAATGCGGATCACGATGTAGGCTGGAGGTGGGGATATGTGTCGGGACAGCTCCAAGCCAAAGCTGGGGTGGAATGAAATCCTCATGATCAAAAAACAGAGGACCGAAATCCGGCCACATTTCTTCAGGCATCGTTGCGCCTTCAGTATATGGCTTTACAAACCCTTCAACCATTTGATCATATGGGTTTTCCATAAAATCTTTGAGTTCTTGGACAAACTCACGCATATTCTGCTTTTGTGTGGCGGACCGAACCCGCACAATGGCATCACCGTATCTTTCTGCGAGCTTATCTATCGTCCAATCTTTACATGGAGGTGATGGTTCTAACCCTGTGATGACAACTGGACGGCTTTCAGAAATGACTTCAAGGATTTGGCGCTGTGTCGGATTATGAAGATATTCAACCTCTGTTAGATTGCGGTAACCTTTTTGACGATGAAGTTCTCCAACTGATTTGAAACGCTCAAGCGTGAAATTGCTGGGGCGCAGACACGATTTGCCAAGATGGTTAGGCTCAGGACCCATTAATTTTCTTGCAGTTTGTTCTATGCTGTGATTCACGTTTCCTAATTTATAGGGGGCATTGATGAGTAATCTTTACTGCTTAAGCGAAGAACAGATGGATCGGCTTCGGCCTTATTTTCCGAAGAGTTGTGGGCGGCCTCGGGTTGATGATCTTCGCATTTTGAGCGGCATTATATTTATAAATCGTAATGGGTTAAGGTGGTGTGATACTCCTGCAGAATACGGGCCTGCG
>CALLMA010000115.1 GCA_938008015.1 uncultured Celeribacter sp. | reverse complement strand
GCGATGTCTGCTCCTGTATCGCAGGAAACTTCTGCAAAGCCTGATCAAAACAAATCCCTGAAAATAGGGCGTCATCCCCTTCCTCAAAAGGGCAAGATGATTCCAGATGGCGTCCAAAATATTTTGGCCATCGCATCGGGCAAGGGCGGCGTTGGAAAATCGACTGTGACATCTAACTTGGCCGTCACTTTAGCGCAAATGGGGCGTCGGGTCGGCATTTTAGATGCGGATGTTTACGGCCCTTCACAGCCTAAGATGCTAGGTGTTCATCAAAGCTCTGTTTCCCAAGAAGGCTCGATGATTATTCCGGCGCAGGCGCATGGTGTGACGATGATGTCTATTGGGATGATGGTGCCGGAAGGGGAGGCTATTGTTTGGCGAGGCCCGATGTTGATGGGCGCAATGCAGCAAATGCTTGGTGAAGTGCGCTGGGGGGAGCTGGATGTGCTGCTCATTGATATGCCACCAGGGACGGGCGATGTTCAGCTGACTTTTGGGCAAAAGGCCAAGTTGAGCGGGGCTTTGGTTGTATCAACGCCGCAAGATATTTCGCTTATTGATGCAAGGCGCGCGATGTCAATGTTTGAAAAGCTCAAAGTGCCTGTGCTTGGGTTGATTGAGAATATGTCTATGTATTCTTGTCCGCAATGTGGGCATCAGAGCCATCCTTTTGGTGTTGGTGGGGTTGTGAAAGAAGCAGAGAGTTTAAATACGCCTTTGCTTGCTCAGCTGCCTTTGACCATAGAGACACGAAGGGGCGGAGATTTAGGCGCTCCTGCTGCGCTTGAAGATAAAGAGATCAGAGAACCTTATGAGCAATTGGCAACGCGCCTTATTGCTGGTGGATTTGCTTAGTGGCATAATTCGCGGTGGTCTTGCCACGTGATCTGCGCCTCGCCTGCTGTCATGGAATCGGTTGCACGATTAAAGCGCAAGAATGCAATCGCTTCATTATTGTCTTGGGTATAAATAGTGCCTGCGACTTTGCCGTCCGCATTGATGATGTCAGTACCAACCGGAACAGTTTGGCTGGCTTTTACTTTGACGAGCCCTTTAAGGAGCGTCGTTTTGTGCTTCATACGCGCGACGACCTCTTGGCCTGGGAAACACCCTTTTTTGAAGTCGACGCCTTTGAGGCGCTCGAAACCAGCTTCTAAGATATATGTCTCTGGTGTGAGCTCAACGGATGTTTTGGGAATGACGTATTTCACGCGCAATGCGTCCCAATAGACTGTTTCTGTTGCGCGGTTGTCATAGGCACGCCAGCCCAAAGATTTATGGCGCGGATCGCGGAATGCGCCAGGGTAGGTTGGGCAGATGCCTGTTGAGACGTTCAAATCTATAAATTCGAGATGCACATCTGAGCGGAGTTTATAAAGGGTTAAATGCTTTTTTGCCATCTGAGCAACGGATTCATGAATATCCATTAATAAGCCATGCTCATGATATGATAGGAAAAAATCAAACAAAAATTTACCCTGCGCTGACAAGCAAGCGCTATAGATCATGTTTTCGACTGTAAGTTTGTTTATATCATTGGTCATCATGCTTTGCATGAATTTTAGCGTATCGCTGCCCGATATGAGAATAAACTGCCTGCCAATCGTTTGTTGCAAAGACTTTACCTCGATGTTGGAGTTCGCTTTACGTAAGGTTATAATGATTAAAATCTGTGTGAGTAAAGTGTTTTGTCTTATTGTGTTGTTTCTACTGTCGAGGCGGCTGGTGATGTGGCGCTGCCTGAGAAAGTGAGATGTGCTGATGTCAGCTCAGATTGCTGGTCGCTTTCATCTGAGCTTCTTTCGTTTGATGGCTCATGGCTTACTCAGAAAATTGCAAACGGTGCAAATCCGAATAGACGCCCCCACGCGACAGAAGCTCATCATGCGTGCCTTGATCGACAATTTGGCCCTTATCCATTACAATGATTTTATCGGCGCTTTGGATTGTCGAAAGTCTATGCGCGATGACAAGTGTTGTGCGCCCCTCAGATAGTTTCTCTAAGCCTTCGCGTACAATTGTTTCCGATTTTGTATCTAATGCTGATGTTGCTTCATCGAGCAATAAAATAGGTCTGTCGCGCAAAATGGCGCGTGCAATTGCGACACGCTGACGTTGCCCGCCAGAAAGAGCTGAACCGCGCGGGCCAACGGCGGTATCTAAGCCGTGCTCTAAGGTGCCTGCAAAGTCATCGACATGTGCAGCTTGAAGGGCTTTAAGAAAGTTTTCTTCGGTCGCATCTGATCCCATCAAAATGTTTTCACGAAGGCTTTCATCAAAGAGTAGGTTTTCTTGAGATACCACAGAAAAAAGGCCTCTTAGGTCTTTTATTGTGAGCTCTTTGCTTGAGGTGTCTGCAAATTTAATTGTTCCAGATTGAGGATCTGCGAGGCGTGTTAGGAGGTGGAAAATAGTGGATTTACCAGCGCCTGAAGCCCCTACAAGAGCCGTCATTTTGCCTGCTTGCGCTGTGAATGATATGCCGCGCAGAACGGGAGCTTCACTATATGAAAAGACGACGTTTTCGAAGTTGATATCGGCTTTTGTAGGGATGATGCTTAAAGATTTTGGGGAGGGTGGATCTGTAATCGTCGCAGTTTCATCAAAAACGGCTGTTACTCGCTCGATTGAAGAACGTGCGGCTTGCCATTGGCCTGTTAGATTTCCAAGTCTGCGCAGAGGGTCGAAGGCCAAACCAATAGCTGTAAAGAACGACATGAATTCGCCCACAGTTTTTGTGCCGTCAATAATTTGCAGTCCGCCATAAATAAGCACACCTGCGAAGCCGAGGCCGGCGATGATGTCGATTAAAACGGGAATGCCTGCCTGACTTATGAGTGTTTTTTGCTGGAGCGACGCGAAATTATCAGCCTCTGCTTTGAAACGTGCCGTTTCTCTTTTTTCTGTGCCAGATAATTTGATGATATTTGCGCCATGAAATATTTCATCGAGGCGTGTTGACAGGCGCGCTGCTGTTTGGCGGGCGAGCGTTGCTTTTTTACGAACACGTTTTTGGAGAGATGAAATTGGGAGTGCGATGAGCGGTAGCCCTGCGATGGCCATCAACGCCCAGACCCAATCCGCTAAAATCGCAACCGATAATAAAGAGATTAAAGCCACCATATCGCGCCCAACACCGGTGAGCATGGAACTCCAAATCGTCGAGGCGGCAGCGGTATCGCCGCGCGTTCTTTCTATCAATGTGCCTGGGGCATTCTCTTGAAAAAACTTCCCATCGAGTGTGAGCATATGTGCAAGTAAATTGCTTTGCAGGCGAGAGAAAATTTTATTGTTTACATAACCTACAGAGGATTTATGCCCAAACGCAGCAATCGCTCTAATAAAGAATACAGCAAAAACGGCGGCGGCCACCCAAAAAACAGCCCCAGTATTTCCAACGGTCAAAACTTGATCGAACATGGGTTTTATCAAATATGACAGAGCGCCAACCATTGCGCCTTCAAAAATCATACATATGGCGGCAAAGATGATAATTGGCGTATAGTTTGAGAGGTAGTTTTTCCACAACCAAACGATAAGCTCCTTCGAGTGTGGAGCTTCGTTCTCATGTGCGGCATTTTGGTTTTGCAAGGGTGTCAAAAGAGCCTCTCTGACTTGATAAATTGCATTATGATTTTAAGGGGACGCGCGCCTTAGTTTTCTAACCCTTTATATAGAAATACTCTCAAGGCCAAGAGTGACTTGGCTTTGAGAGCTCTCTGCTGCGTAAATCCGCCGCTTCATTGGCTGCCTTATGCACTCAGTGCGGCAACGCCTGGCAAGGTTTTGCCTTCCATCCATTCTAAGAAAGCGCCACCAGCGGTAGAAATATAGGTGAAATCTTGTGCAGAACCTGATTTGTTCAGCGCTGCGACTGTATCTCCTCCCCCTGCAACAGAGATAAGATTGCCGGCTTTTGAAAGCTCAGCCGCCTTAGCAGCTGCGGCATTTGTTGCTTTGTCGAATGGTTCTATTTCAAAAGCGCCTAGCGGGCCGTTCCAGATTAATGTTTCGGATTTTTCAAAAACAGAGATGATTTTTTTAATCGCTTCCGGCCCCGCGTCTAAGATCATGGCGTCATCGGGGCATTGATGGGCGGCAACCGCCTTATTCTGTGCATTGGCTGCGAACTCTTTAGCAACCACGACATCAGCGGGCAAAACAATTTCGCAACCCGCTTCATCGGCGACTTTTAAGATTTTTTTAGCCGTCTCTGACAGATCGTGTTCGCAAAGAGATTTGCCAACCGATACACCTTGCGCGGCAAGGAATGTATTTGCCATCCCGCCACCAATAACCAAGTGATCGACCTTACGCACAAGATTTTCTAAAAGATCCAGTTTTGTCGATACTTTCGCGCCCCCAACAACGGCAACAACGGGGCGTTTGGGTGTCGATAAAGCGCTTTCAAGGGCGCTGAGCTCTTGCTGCATCAGCCGCCCTGCACATGCAGGAAGAAGATGGGCAACACCCTCAGTTGACGCATGCGCGCGGTGGGCCGCTGAAAAAGCATCATTGCAATAAACATCACCAAGTGAGGCCAGAAATTGCGCCATTTGTGGATTATTTTCGGTTTCCATATTGGTGAAACGCGTGTTTTCAACAAGTATAATGGTGTTTTGCGGCAATCCTTCGATTTCCTCGCGAGAGGGGCGCTCGATAAAAGTGATTGATTGTCCTAAAATCTTTTCAAGAGCGGGTTGCACGAGTTTTAACGACATATCAGGATTGGGTTGGCCTTTTGGTCGTCCGAAATGCGCCAATAGGACGGGCTTACCCCCTTTGGCAAGAATATCGTCGATCGTTGGTTTTATCCGCTCAATGCGCGTATAATCGCTCACAACGCCTGCTTCCATGGGCACATTAATGTCCACACGGGTTAAAACGATTTTTTGATTTAAATCTATATCATCAAGTGTTTTCCAAGCCATGGGCTATCCTCTCAAAGAATGTGCTGTGCAATACTGCTTATTATTTCTTTCTGAGTGCTTCTTGTCTCTTCGTCAACATCTTGTCATCGCCTGATATAAGTTTACATCTTAATTTGCCTCATTATAGTGCAGGCACATAATATGACGGAGATAAAAATGGCTGAGATCAAAGATCCAGAGAACACAATCATCATCGAGCTAAAAGATGGCAATGTTGTTATTGAGCTTCATTCAGATGTAGCGCCGAAGCATTGTGAGCGTATGAAGGAACTTGCACGTTCTGGCGCTTATGATGGCGTTGTCTTTCACCGCGTGATTGATGGCTTCATGGCGCAGACAGGCGATGTGCAGCATGGCAATAAAAATAAAGATTTTGAAATTCGCCGCGCTGGAACAGGTGGTTCTGATCTTCCTGATCTGCCTGCAGAGTTTTCGAAACTTCCACATGCACGCGGATCTCTTGGCGCAGCGCGCAGCCAGAATCCGAATTCAGCAAACAGCCAGTTCTTTATCAACTTTAACGATAATAACTTCCTTAATGGCCAGTACACAGTCTACGGGCAAGTGATTGAAGGCATGGATGCAGTTGATAAAATCACACGCGGCGAACCGCCTCGCGAACCAGATATGATGATCTCTGTGAAAGTGGCTGCAGATGCTTAAAGCTGTTGCAACCGCTTTCGGGCTCTTCGCTGCCAGCTCAGCCTTCGCAACGGAAATTGAAATTACCGTTGCAGGGGAAGCTAATGGAAAGATTGTGATCGATCTTTTTGAGGATCAGGCCCCAAATCACGTTGCTCAAATTACGGCTTTAGCTGCTGAAGGGCAGTATGACGGCGTTGTCTTTCACCGTGTCATTGATGGTTTCATGGCGCAAACAGGTGATGTGAAACATGGCGATTCTTCTTCAAAGGATTATGCGCTTCGATTGGCTGGCACGGGGGGATCTAATCGCTCCAATCTTCAATCTGAATTTAGCGATATTCCTTTTGAAGAGGGGGTGGTTGGTATGGCGCGTAGCCGCAGCCCACATTCTGCCAATAGTCAGTTTTTTATCATGTTTGCTCCCGCTCCACATTTGAATGGCCAATATACTGTTGTTGGCAAAGTGAGCGAAGGCATGGATATCGTTCACGCCATTAAAAAAGGGGGCGGCCGCAATGGTGCCGTCATTGGCGAGCCTGACCGGATGAGTTCTGTTATTGTAACAAAGTAAATCTGTTAAAATCTAATGTATATGCCTCAGAAATTTGCGTTTCTGGGGCATAAGTGTTTATAGAAACAAACTATGTTTCTGGCGCCGATTTTAAGCGCGATTTACTATTTATTTAATTTGATCAATTGCTTGCGAAACAAGAATTCGCAACGGAATAGAATTTCGATACTCAAAATGGCCAGTTTTTTATTAACTAAAAAGGCATGTTGGATTGTAATACTTGCTCGCAAATCGTTTATTGGCAGTTGATGAAGAATTGGGATATCAAGTGGGGGAGAAGAGGGATTGGGTATGAAACGATTTTTTGCAAAACATTTAGCGCTCATATCGGTGGGAATGCTTTTTGCTTTGCCGATGCATTCAGAAGAAAAGCGGCCTATGGTCGTGATGGAGTTGTTTACATCGGAGGGGTGTTCGTCATGCCCGGCTGCCGATAAAATTGCTGTAGATTTAGCGCAACAAGAAGATATACTCCCTCTGTCGCTGCATGTTGATTATTGGGATTATTTGGGTTGGAAAGACCCTCATGCGCAGGCCTTTTTTACGAATCGGCAGAAAAAATACGCACATGTCGCAGGCACAAAGACGGTTTATACGCCGCAGGCTGTGATTATGGGGCGCGATCATGTGATCGGGGCTCGGCGCGGTGAGTTGATGGATGTGATTGATCAGTATCGCGGCAATCTAAGTGAGACGCCGGTTGCTATATCTTACACGGAAGACGGCAAAAATTCTATTCTTTCCTTTCAAAAGCAAGGCCGTTTGCCCTCCAAGATGAAATTACAGCTGGTGAGATTTATCCCAAAGGTTGTCTCTCATATTGGGCGCGGTGAAAACGCAGGGCGTACAGTTGAATATGCAAATGTTGTCACATCGATCAAAGTTCTTAAACATTGGGACGGTATGAGCGATCTGAAAATACCGGTGGCACTGGAGGCCAATGAAGAGGCAGCTGTTCTCGTGCAAGCAGATAACTACGGCGCCATCATTGCGGCTGCGAGATTGAATTGAAGTTTTTTGTTGAACGAGAGTGATTTAGCCCCATAGCTGGGGCTATTTTGATTTAATCTGCGAGATATACGGCTTCAACGTAAGAGTCAGAACCAGCCGTGTAGATCACGCCACCAACTTCGTCAGGAATCTGGTTATTTTCGTCATATCCAAAGAAGGCACCATGACTGCGCCCACTTCCTGAACTCGCGATAAAATTAATCTCTACGCCGTCTTTGTATATTTCTATATCCCTACCAAAAAAAGTATTTTCACGAATTTCCATATCACGTACAATAATGCTGTCTATGAGTGAATCAGAAAGAGCATTGCGATCCGAATCTTGGACGCTGGCAAAATTCGATAGCTCTGCTGTAACAAGGCCTGAACCAAAATTTGCAGTTACCGTGCTTGTTCCCTCATTCAGATAGTGAAAAGTGTCTGCATAAGAATCGTGCTGATAAATGGCAGCAGCTTCACCATGATAAACAGCAGTCCCATCTGTTGGAACATCATCTTCACGTGTGATTATACCAGCTGTAATCAAATGTCTGTCGAATATTTGATCGCTTGGGTTTTCATAATAGTAATAATTGACATAGTCATATTGAGCATCAAAAGTTGAGCGCGTCTCGTTTGTCAGCGTTATACCGTTGTGAGAGATGTTCCCATATCTATCAAACCCGTTCTCATCGATAATTGTCAGATCATTTGAGGTTATGTCAATTATTTTGTTTCCATGGTCGATTTGTCCCGAGATTATCGCATTTCCATAAAATCCTTTGCCATCTCGTTGGTATCGATTGATACCTGCGCCCCCTAACTCACTCACCCGATCTTCTGTGCTCGTGAGCGTGGCGTATCGTGATTGTTCGTCACTCCCACTCGAACAAGCCGTTAGAAGAATTGACGCAGACGTTATGCACGCAACTGATTTGAATGTTTTATAAGCCATCTTCACTCCACCCACTATTGTTACAGTGATTAAATCTCACTAGAGCTCAGATTGAAAGGATAATTTTTCTTTTAGGTGGGGGTTTGAAGCCCCCATTCTTATAGAGAAAAACGTCTAGTGAGATTTTTAATAGCGGTTTGGTTAGTCGGCTAAGAAAACAGCTTCGAGTGTATTTTCATTATCTTGTGCATGTATCACTCCGCCAACCTCATCAGGTATGGCTTGCGTCTCATCGAAGCCAAATAATGCGCCATGAGATTGAATATCGCCTGTGCTATCGATGAACGCAATTTCTGCGCCATCTTTGTAAATTTCTAAATCACCACCAGAGAAACCGTTGCCCGTGATTTGCATATTTCTCACAATGATTTCATCAATTAATAGATCTTCGCCATTTGCGGCGTGTGAATCAAAGTTGTTCAATTCTGCTGTGACCACACCTTGCCCAAAGTCAACGGTAACAAGGCTCGTGCCGTTGTTAAGGTTATGTAACACAGATTCATCAAGGTTATCAGCAGGGAGTGAGATATAGCGGCCTGTGGCCTCGCCGGAGTAAGTTGCAATCCCATCAAGAGGCACATCCACTTCATTGGTGATTATCCCAGCAACAATATGATGTTTTTCAGATGTCTTCTGACCGGATAAATCATTTCCTTCTATATAATAAGGATTGTTGTTATGCTGAAACACATTCACATATTCGTAATGATTATCAAACTTATCTTCTGTTAGGTTTATGAGTGTGATTTCACTGTTGGAAATCCTGCCATTTTGATCAAAGCCATCTTCATCGATGATATTGAGATCATTTACTGTAATCTGAATTTCGTTGGTGTCGTGGTTGAGTGTGCCTGACACTTGTGCGGCGCCATGAAATGATTCACCGTCTTTTTTATATCCACTGTAACCAGCGCCGCCTAGAGTGCTGCTATCGTTAGTACGGCTATTTAGGGACGCATATTCAGGCTGTTGAGTTTCGGCAGTATTCATCTCATCAGCTGTAGACTGTTCAACATCGCTAGAAGAGCCAGAGCATGCAGCTAGAATTATAGGAAGAAGTGTAATAAAGCCAACCGACTTCATTCTGTAAATGGTCATTTTAACCCCTGTCATCGTTATTTTTTTACTATAAAAGCAAATACGCCAATAGAAGTAAAGTTAATAAAGCATTAACGCCGCTCCTTCCTTTTAAAAAAAAACATCTTTTTATGGCTGATGGCTTTGGTCTATTCAAGTTTACGATAGGGGTGATAAGGTTTTGTATTATAACAACGCGGCTAATAAAAAGCCCCGCTATGAGCGGGGCTTTTTATTTTAAAATGGGATTTCGTCGTCATCCATTGTGGAATGCGCAGGGCCAGAGGATTGGCTGCTGGATGGGCCTTGATTATAGCCTCCGCCGCCATATCCGCCGTTGCCGCCTTGATCATATCCGCCGCCGCCTTGATCGCCGCCGCCAGAACGCCCATCAAGCATGACGAGTGTTGATGTGTAGGGGCGCATTGTTACTTCAGTTGAATAGCGATCTTGCCCGTTTTGATCTTGCCATTTGCGCGTCTCGAGTTGGCCTTCGATATAGACCTTTGAACCCTTGCGCAGATATTGCTCGGCAGTGCGTGCGAGGGGCTCTGAAAAAATGGCGACAGAGTGCCATTCTGTGCGCTCACGGCGTTCGCCTGTGTTGCGGTCTTTCCATGTCTCAGATGTTGCAATGCGAAGGTTGCAAACTTTGCCACCGTTTTGAAATGTGCGCACTTCTGGATCGCGGCCAAGATTGCCGACCAAAATTACCTTATTAACTGAGCCTGCCATGCTGGGGCCTCCTGAAATTCATATGAATAAAGATTCGTGTTTGTGATGTTACACCATTCTCACGCCTGAAAAGAAAGTGAAAAGAGCGCGAAAAGAGGGTGCTTCATCGATGTGGATATTTTTAAAGGCAACCTGTGGCATGCCTTTAAAATATTTATGTGTTCAAAATCACGAGGGCGTGGCGCTTTTTACCAGCAGATAGTTTCAAAGGCTTTTCAAGATCTGCAGCCGATACGACCCAACCTGCATCCGAATGCGGCTGATCATTCACTTTGGCGCCATTTTCCTTGAACAAGCGCTTTGCATCTTTGCCCGTTTTCGCAAGGCCAGATTTCACAAATAGTTGCACAATCGACATGCCATCGCCTATGTCGGATTGAGAAAGTTCGAGGGTTGGGAGATCATCACCAACGCCGCCTTTCTCAAAGACTTCACGCGCGGTCTGTTCCGCAGCTTGTGCCGCTTCTTGACCGTGAAGAAGGCTGGTAACTTCATTGGCGAGAATGATTTTGGCTTGATTGATGTCGGAGCCTTCAAGCGCGCCAAGGCGTTCACATTCCTCAACGGGGAGCTCTGTATAAAGCTTCAAGAAACGTGCGACATCCGCGTCTGTTGTATTGCGCCAAAACTGCCAGAATTCATAAGGGCTTAACATATCCCCATTCAGCCAGATTGCACCGCCTTGAGATTTGCCCATTTTGCGGCCATCTGATGTTGTCAGCAATGGTGTGGTCAGACCGAAGATTTCTTTATTTGCAACGCGGCGCGTCAAATCAATACCATTGACGATATTGCCCCATTGATCTGAACCCCCCATCTGCAACACACAGCCATATCGATTGTTGAGCTCTAAGAAGTCGTAAGCTTGCAAAATCATATAGTTGAATTCAAGGAATGAGAGCGATTGCTCTCGGTCAAGGCGGGATTTAACGCTCTCAAAGGAGAGCATGCGGTTGACCGAGAAATGGCGGCCAATGTCGCGCAAGAAATCAAGATAGTTTAATGTATCAAGCCATTCAGCATTGTTGCACATCAAGGCGCCATGACCTGTGCTCGCTGAATAATCGAGATAGCGCGCAAATACTTTTTGCATCCCATCAATATTGGCATCAATTTGCTCAGGGCCGAGGAGGGGGCGTTCATCTGAGCGAAAAGAGGGGTCACCAACTTTGGTTGTGCCGCCGCCCATGAGGGTAATGGCTGTATTGCCCGTTTTTTGCCACCAGCGCAGCAACATGATATTGAGTAGGTGGCCAACGTGCAATGAGGCAGCGGTTGCATCATAGCCGATATAAGCGCTTAAGCTTCCTTTAAGAAGGCGTTCATCTAGTTCTTGCAGGTCGGTACAATCTGCAAGAAATCCGCGTTGAATTATGATGCGCAGAAACTCGGACTTTGGGGTATAGCTCATATCAATATTTTCCATTCACAAATTATGGCTTACCTTGATATATCTAGGCTGAGACAAAAGGGAAAGAGTGTGATGCAAGTTGATGATAGGAATCACGATAGAAAAGCACTTTGGGTGGCGGGGTGCATGTCTGGAACGTCTTTGGATGGGGTTGATGTTGCCCTTATTCAGACGGATGGTCGCGATGTTTTAGATATTGGCGAGACTTATTTCCGCGCTTATAGCGAGCAAGAGCAAGCGGTGTTGCGGGGCTGCCTTGGGGCGTGGGATGTATCGATTGAGGTGCTGGAGCTGATAGAAGAGGCTCATTGCGAAGCCTTAAGCCAAGTTGCACATTACGATCTTATTGGTTTCCACGGCATAACATTTGCACATGATCCAGATAATGGGCGCACGTTTCAAGCGGGGCGTGGGAATATCCTTGCACAGAGAATGAAAGCCCCCGTTATATGGGATATGCGGTCTCATGATGTTGCGCACGGCGGGCAGGGTGCCCCTTTGGCGCCATTTTATCATCATGCCATTGCAAAACAGATTCCAAAATTTCAACAAACTGCCTTTTTGAATTTAGGCGGTGTGGGCAATATCTCTTTGGTGGATCGCTCTCTTCTTGATCCGGCTCAAGCGGGCGCTTTGATAGCCTTTGATACAGGCCCAGCAAATGCGCCAATTAATGATCTTATGTACCGCCATTTTAACCAAGGTTTTGATTTGGATGGTGAGATTGCAAAGGCGGGGCAAGTTGATGTTCAGATTGTGGAGCGTTTTTTAAACCATTCCTATTTTCAGAAATCGGCTCCAAAATCGCTCGATCGCAATAGTTTTGGCGACTTTTTAACCTGTCTCGATGATCTTAATCCGCATGATGGGGTGGCAACGGCCTCTGCTTTATGTGTGTCATCAGTCCGCAAAGCGTTGGAGCTTTGCCCGCAGCGCATTGAGGCGCTTTATGTTTGTGGCGGCGGGCGGAAAAACCGTTTTCTAATGCAGCTATTAGAGCAAGAGTTGGCGTGTAATGTGATGCCGATTGAAGCGATTGGCTTTGATGGCGATTTCATTGAAGCGCAGGCTTTTGCGTATCTTGCCGCGCGCAGTTTTCAAGGCATGACGCTTTCTGCTCCCATGACAACAGGAGTAAAACAGCCCCTTTCAGGTGGTCAACTGGCCTTGCCTTAAGCGCGCCTTAGCCCATTGATCCAAAGGGCGACAAGCGCAATGGATATTAGGAAATTATATCCAGCCATAGATATGCCAAAGAGTTCCCAAACGATATCATCGCAAAAGACGATCTTTTCAACTTGCAAAGGAGCCGAGGGCAATAGATCGTTCCCACTCAAGCCTGCGAAAGCATTTCCGCTATTTGTGCAACTTGAGGGGCCTTCCCACCATTTTTGCTCCACACCCACATGAAATGCACCAATCCCTCCTGTCGTGGCCACTGAAATGGCACCGAGGGGGAGGAAGTATTTTTTATTTGTTATAAAAAAGAGGATGCCAATAACAATCGCAACCCCATGCGGCCATCTCTGCCAAAGACACATTGCGCAAGGCGCATAGCCAAAGGCTTGGAAAATAAAGGCCCCTATCAGAAGCGAAAATGAGCCAAAAGTTGCAAGTGCAATGGAATAAGACGCGGAGAGATTTTTCATGGAGACCTCACATCAGTTTCACAGCAAAAAAGCCGGCTAAAAGAATAACAATAAAGAGCGTAAACATGAGCCCTAAGCGCTTTTCAATGAAGTGACGTATGGGATCGCCGAATTTCCATAAAAGCCATGCGATTAAAAAGAAGCGAATGCCGCGCGCAATTATTGAAGTGATAAGGAATGTCATAAAAGGCAAACCGCTCCAACCAGACATGATTGTAATCACCTTATAGGGAAAAGGCGTAATACCTGCGATCAAAACCGGCCAGAAACCAAAATCGTTGAACTTTTGATTGAAGCCTTCCATCGCATGTTCTTTGCCCAGAGCGGCAAGAATGGGCTGGCCAATGGTATCGAAAGCGAAAGCGCCAATGAGATATCCAGCAATACCACCTAAAACGGATGCAGCTGTCGCAATGCCGGCGATCAAAAAGGCGCGCTTTGGCATGGCAATAATGAGGGGGATCATCAAGATATCTGGCGGAATTGGAAAAACTGAACTTTCAATAAAAGCTATGAAGGCTAAAGCCCAAAGCGCATGAGGGCTTTGAGCGAGGGACATGGTCCAGTCGTATAATCTTTGTATCATGATCTAAACTGCTATTGTGCTGATGTTGATGTGCTTATCGAAGGTTCTCTTGCGCCTTGCAATAGGAAACGAAGGAAAATCCCGCAGTCGAGCTATGCAGCGCATCGTCATATTCCGTTTCCAAAAAAGTGGCCTGATTCTTCAATCATACAGTTTAGGGATGTATTTTCTTAAGAAAATTTTAAGGATTTAAGTTTGAATAATTATACTTATTCAATAGGTTAACCTATTTTATAGAGTTAGAGAGACAGCTGTCATATTTCTGTTACAAAAATTACACAAAACCATCACAAGCTTTCGGTACTTGTGGCCGGAGAAAGGGTGCTTTATGGCGCCGATTAAATGACATCTAAGATGACTAGGAGCTAATGAATGTCTTTTGTAAAAATGTCTTCTTCTGCAATCGCAATGCTTGCATTGAGCGCAACAACTTTAAGCGCGCGCGATCAAGTCTCCATTGCGGGTTCGTCAACTGTTCTCCCATATGCTTCAATCGTCGCAGAAGCTTTTGGTGAAAATACAGATTTTCCAACGCCAGTTGTCGAATCAGGTGGTTCATCTGCCGGATTGAAGCGCTTTTGTGAAGGTGTTGGCGAAAATACAATCGATATTGCAAACTCCTCTCGCAAAATCAAAGCATCAGAAGTTGAAATATGCGCACAAGCCGGTGTGACAGATATCATCGAGGTGCGCATCGGTTATGATGGCATCGTGTTTGCTTCGCAAATTGATGGCCCAGCATTCACAGCTTTTGAGCCAATTGATATTTATAAAGCCCTTGGCGCAAACCAAGTTGTCGATGGTCAGATTGTCGGTAATACGAGCTCGACTTGGAGCGATGTAAATCCAGATTTGCCGAATGCCGAAATCGCGGCCTTTATTCCTGGTACGAAGCACGGAACACGCGAAGTGTTTGAAGATAAAGTGCTTCTTGCAGGGTGCGAAGAAGCCGGCGCGCTTGATGTGTTCTTAGCGAATGCGGAAGGGGCGACAGATAAGGATAAGCATAACGCAGCTGAAAAGCAGTGTATTGCGGTTCGTACAGACGGAAAATCCGTTGATATTGACGGCGATTACACAGAAACACTCGCGTCTATTAACGCCAATCCAAATGGTATCGGTGTATTTGGTCTCGCTTTCTATGAAAACAACACAGATGTTTTAAAGACTGCGACAGTTTCAGGCATTGAAGCGAACACAGACACAATTGCATCAGGCGAATATCCAGTGTCTCGCCCATTGTATTTCTACATGAAAAAAGCACACCTTGCGGTGATCCCAGGGCTTCAGCTTTTTGCAGATTTCTTCATCTCGGATGATTTAGCAGGCCCTGATGGTCCTTTGGCAGAATATGGCCTTGTGTCAGATCCAGAATTGGCGGCAACGCAAGAAGCTGTATCGACTGGTCAAACGCTCAAATAAGCCATATATTGGTCTGAAAAGATACATCTAGAAGGAGCATGTTTCTGCTCCTTCTTTCTCATAGATAAGGCTCTAATATGTCTTTGTTAAATTTGCTTTTATTGATTTTGGTTGTTGCTGCATTGGGGTATTTTATCGGGCGTTCGCGTGCGTTAAAATCGGCAAAAGGCGATCAAGCTGCACTTCACTCTCGGCCACATCATTACGGATGGAATGTGGCGATCTTCGCAAGTTTGCCGGCTTTGTTGGTGATGGTTGCTTTTGTGTTGCTGCAAGCTCTTGTTGTTCCGAATTCCGTTTTAAAAGAAATCTCTCCAGAATTAATTGAAAGCACAGGTTCGCGCAGTTTGGTGATGACCCAAGTGCAAACAATTTCAAATGGCTTAGAGGCGGCCGTTGAAAATGGGCTGATTGCAGAAGAAAACATTGCCACTTTGGATGTTCAGACAGCAGATGTTCGAGCATTGATACAAGAGGCAGGTGTGGTTCTTGGGGCAGATGTAAATGCTGAAATGCTTGAAAGCGCGAAAACGCTAAAAGACAGAGTGAAAAAATGGAGCTTTATCCGAAATATCTTGATCGTTGTGATATCTTTGGCTGGGCTTATCTATGCGATTATCCGAACCAATAAAGACTTTCGTGCGCGCAACGTTGTTGAAAATAGCATCATTGCTTTGTTGGTCGCAGCGGCATCAATTGCGATTTTTACAACAATTGGCATCGTCCTCTCTATGACTTTTGAAACCTTACGGTTTTTTGAACTTTACCCAGCATCGCAATATTTCTTCGGAACGCAGTGGGCGGCCAATTTCCGTGGTGGCAGTGCCCTCGGTGTACTGCCTTTGCTTTGGGGAACGCTGTACATATCTTTGATTGCTCTTGCTGTTGCTGTTCCAATCGGACTGTTTGCAGCGATTTATCTCTCTGAGTATGCCTCGCCCTTGATGCGCTCTGTGGCCAAGCCAACGCTTGAAGTTCTCGCAGGCATTCCAACAATTGTTTACGGTCTTTTTGCCCTAACAACATTTGGCCCATTCTTACTTGGCCTCTTTGGAAAAGGCGGTGCCTTGGGTGTTGAATGGATGGCCGATGGGCGATCTGTTTTAACGGCGGGAATCGTTATGGGGATTATGTTGATCCCATTCGTGAGTTCCCTTTCAGACGATATCATCAACTCTGTCCCTCAAGCGATGCGCGATGGTTCTTATGGTTTGGGTGCAACGCAGTCTGAAACCGTACGCCAAGTTATTTTGCCGGCCGCTTTGCCAGGAGTTGTGGGAGCAATATTGCTCGCGGCCTCTCGTGCAATTGGTGAAACTATGATTGTGGTCATGGGGGCAGGGGCAACGGCGGCTATTTTCTATGAAAGTCCAGACCGCTTTATCAATCCTTTCGAAATCATGACAACCATTACGACAAGAATTGTCGCTCAGTTGACAGGAGATGGGGCTTTCAACTCCCCTGAAACGCTTGTTGCCTTCGCGCTTGGGCTCACACTTTTCTGTCTAACTCTCATGCTTAATGTCTATGCACTTTATATCGTGCGCAAATATCAGGAGCGTTACGTATGACCCAAACGTCTCTTTTCACAGCAGATGCTCGAACAACGAAAAGAAATCGAGCCGAAAAACGCTTTAAAGCTTATGGTTTGACGGCGATATCCATTGGCGTATTTATGCTTGTCTATCTGCTTTATACGATCTTGTCCTCGGGATTGGGCGCTTTCTTCCAAACGCGCGTGACAATGGATATTCCTCTTGTCCAAGAAGAAATCATAAAGGCTGAAAAGGGTCTTTTAAAGACTAAGGCTTATAAGAAGATCATCGCGAATGCACTCTATGCAGAGCTTGCAGAGGCGGGGATCGAGACAACGATGAAAGAGAAAGAACTGCTGGGCATCATTTCTGGGCGTGCGCCTGCGGAATTGCGTTCTTTCGTTCAAGAAAACCCAGATCAAATCGGTACAACGGTTGAATTTAAACTTTTGGCAGGCTCATTCATCGATGGGTATATGAAGGGGCGTGTTGTGCGTGAGAATGCGGAACGCTCTAAGAATTATTCAATTGCCCAGTTAGACCTCGTCGATCAAATGCAAAAGGCAGGCATTTTGAAAAAAGGCTTCAACCTTGCCTTTATAACTGGCAATGATGCTTCTGAAAGTTCGCCTGAGGCGGCCGGCTTTGGCCCTGCGATTTTAGGCTCTTTAGCGATGATGATCGTTGTGGCAGGTTGTGCGGTCACCTTGGGTGTCGCTGCATCTATTTTCTTAGAAGAATTTGCACCGCAAAATCGCTTCACAGATATCATTGAAGTCAATATCTCCAATCTCGCCGCTGTGCCATCGATTGTGTTTGGTATTTTAGGGCTTTCTGTTTTTATCAATTACCTTGGCCCGATTTCTGGAGATGATTGGATTAAAAACAACTCTGCCTTTGTCGGCGGGATGGTTTTGACCTTAATGACCTTGCCAACTGTGATTATCGCAACGCGCGCCTCGCTCAAGGCCGTTCCGCCAAGTATCCGTGATGCGGCCCTCGGGCTTGGAGCCTCAAAGCTTCAAACTGTATTTCATCATGTGTTACCTTTAGCGGCACCTGGGATTTTGACCGGCTCAATCATCGGTTTGGCGCAAGCGCTTGGTGAATCCGCACCTTTGCTTCTCATTGGCCTTGTTCTCGCTCAGGGTGCTTCGGCGCCTGATAGTATCGCAGAATTTTTTGCAGGCCCGAATACAGCAATGCCTGCGCAAATTTACCAATGGTCAACACGCGCCGATCCGGCCTTTTATGAGCGTGCTTGGGGCGGGATTATTATATTACTCGTCTTCTTGCTGACAATGAATATCCTCGCGGTCATCTTGCGTCGCCGCTTTGAGCGCCGTTGGTAAAAGGGGGGCGAAAATGACTTCAAAACATGATATTGATACTCAATATAACGACAACCAAACAAGAGACTTGGATATGAACAACATAAAAATCTCTGCGAAAAAAGTGCAAGTGTATTATGGGGATGCGCATGCGATTAAAGACGTGGATGTTGAAATCCAAGATAAAACAGTGACCGCTTTTATCGGTCCTTCTGGGTGCGGAAAGTCCACATTTTTGCGCAGTTTAAACCGCATGAATGATACAATTGATATTTGTCGAGTTGAGGGTGAAATCTTGCTCGATAATGAAAATATCTATGACAAACGCGTTGATCCGGTGCAACTGCGCGCAAAAGTCGGGATGGTTTTCCAAAAGCCAAACCCATTTCCAAAATCAATCTATGATAATATCGCCTATGGTCCGCGCATTCATGGGCTTGCAAAAAACAAAGCAGAGCTTGATGACATTGTCGAAAAATCTCTGCGCCGTGGCGCGATATGGAATGAGGTGAAAGACCGCTTGCATGCTCCAGGTACAGGGCTTTCAGGCGGGCAGCAGCAGCGCCTATGTATTGCGCGCGCGATTGCGACAGAACCTGAAGTTTTGTTGATGGATGAGCCTTGTTCTGCGCTTGATCCGATTGCCACAGCGCAAGTTGAAGAATTGATTGATGAATTGAGGTCAAATTATTCGGTGGTTATTGTGACGCACTCCATGCAGCAGGCGGCGCGCGTGTCCCAAAAAACAGCGTTTTTTCATTTAGGGAATTTGGTTGAATATGGGGATACGGGGCAGATTTTCACCAATCCACAAGACAGCCGCACTGAAAGCTATATTACGGGCCGTATCGGGTAAATTGAGGATAAGTTAAATGCACAATGATAAACATATCGCTTCTGCTTTTGATCGTGATTTAGAGACGGTTCAGTCTCTCATTATGAAAATGGGCGGAATGGTTGAAGAATCAATCACACTTGCGGCGCAAGCTTTTGAAGAGGGCGATGTTGAGTTGGCCCAACAAGTGCGTGCCGGTGATAAGAAAATTGATGCGATTGAAGAAGAAGTGAATGAGGAAGTCGCTCGATTGATTGCGCTGCGTGCGCCTATTGCTTCCGATTTACGCACCGCTTTAACCGTCATGAAAATCGCGACAAACCTAGAGCGCTGCGGCGATTATTCAAAAAACCTCGCCAAGAGAACGGCTGTCTTGATTGATATGCCGCCGATTGAAGGGGCGGCTCGCTCAATTCGCCGCATGTCTGGTGAAGTCCAAGAAATGCTGAAAATGTCGCTCGATGCCTATTTGCAGCGTGATGTGGAGTTGGCGGAACAAGTTCGTTTGCGCGATTTAGATGTTGATCAAATGTATAATGGTTTATTCCGCGAGTTTTTGACACATATGATGGAAGATCCTCGCCATATTACGGCCTGTATGCATTTGCATTTTATTGCCAAAAATATTGAACGTATGGGCGATCATGCGACTTCTATTGCCGAGCAAGTGATCTATCTGGTGACTGGTGAAGTCCCGGATGAACCGCGCCAAAAAGGAAGACTCCCTACGGGTCAAAGCGTGTCAGTCAAGGTGTAACTCATATGTCCGTTGGTCAGTCAAATGTTCTAGTTGTGGAAGATGAGCCAGCTCAGCGGGAAGTTTTAGCCTTTAATTTGGAGGCAGAGGGGTGCTCTGTTTCTAAAGCCGATAATGGCGACGATGCACTTTTATATGTCTCAGAAGATATGCCGGATTTAATCTTGTTGGATTGGATGCTTCCCGGCGTTTCTGGGATAGAAGTTTGTCGTCGCTTGAAATCAAATTCGAAAACGCGCGATATACCTATTATTATGCTTTCTGCACGTTCAGAAGAAGTGGATAAAGTGCGTGGGCTGGAAACGGGGGCCGATGATTACGTCGTAAAGCCATATTCCGTGATGGAGCTTATGGCACGTGTGCGTGCGCAGCTTCGTAGAGTTCGCCCCGCAACTATGGGTAAAATCCTCACCTTTGAAGATATTACCCTTGATAGTGAAACGCACCGCGTGTCACGTAACGATCAATCCATCAAACTAGGCCCTACAGAATTCCGCCTATTATCGACCTTCATGGAAAAACCCGGCCGCGTTTGGTCGCGCGAGCAATTGCTCGACCGTGTCTGGGGACGAGATATCTATGTAGATAGTCGTACAGTTGATGTGCATGTCGGGCGCTTGCGCAAATCTCTATGTGAATATGGCGGTGAGGACTACCTGCGCACTGTTCGCGGGGCGGGCTATTCTTTGGGATGATTATCCGGCTTTAATGAAATAGCTTTGATGTGTCCCATGATCTGAGCAATCGATAAACTCATGACCACTCTCACTGCAAAAATGCGGCATATCAATAATCGCGGCCGGATCATCAGCGAGGACGCATAGAATTTGCCCTGCCTCCATTGCCAAGAGTTTTTTGCGCGCTTTCAAGACCGGGAGAGGGCATAAAAGCCCACGTGCATCATATTTTTCATCGTATTTCATGCCCCTCACATAGCTATAATTTTTCCGCAGGTCTAGCGATTGAGTATTTGCTTGTATGTTTTGCGGGTGATTCATGAAGTTCTGCTTCAACTTAGCGATAAATAGCGATAATGAGGGAAAGCATTTGGTGAGCATGTCTGAGGTTGGGTATGCACGCAGTTTGAATTTGAAGGAAATCATATGTCGGTTGAACTCACAAAGCCACGTTCTTTTCAAGAAATTATCTTGCGCTTGCAAGGGTATTGGGCGGGGAAGGGCTGCGCCATTTTGCAGCCATATGATATGGAGGTTGGCGCGGGCACATTTCACCCAGCAACAACTTTGCGCTCTTTGGGTTCAACGCCTTGGGCAGCGGCATATGTTCAGCCTTCACGGCGTCCAACAGATGGGCGATATGGCGAAAACCCAAACCGCCTTCAACATTACTACCAATATCAAGTGGTCATAAAACCATCGCCAAAAGATTTGCAGGAGCTATATTTGGGCTCTCTTAAAGCGATTGGCATTGATCTCGAATTGCACGATATCCGCTTCGTTGAAGATGATTGGGAAAGCCCAACATTAGGCGCTTGGGGGCTTGGTTGGGAAGTGTGGTGTGATGGCATGGAAGTGTCACAATTTACATATTTCCAACAAGTTGGTGGGCATGATTGCAAGCCTGTTTCTGGCGAATTGACATATGGTTTGGAACGTCTCGCAATGTATATTTTGGGCGTGGATCATGTGATGGATATGCCATTTAATGATCCTGATGCGCCGATTTCTTTGACGTATCGTGATGTGTTTAAACAAACTGAAGAAGAATATTCGCGCCATAATTTTGATGTCGCGAATACGACAAAGCTTCTTTCTGATTTTGAAAATGCTGAGAAAGAATGCAAATCTATTTTAGATCAAGAACACATTGATCCGAAAACGGGCAAACGTATTATCATGGCTCATCCTGCCTATGATCAATGTATTAAAGCGTCGCATATTTTTAATTTGCTAGATGCGCGCGGTGTGATCTCGGTGACAGAACGCCAAGCTTATATTGGCCGCGTGCGCGCCCTCTCAAAAGCCTGCGCGGATGCGTTCGTTTTAACCGAAGCAGGCGGCCATATTGCACAAGGTACACAGTCATGAATGGTAAAATCGTTGCTGGGGGTTTGGTCGTGAGTTCTATTTTATTTGGTATTGGGCTTTGGTATGCAACCAACCATGCTTACTACAAGCCCATTGAAGAGAATACGACACAAGCAAACATCTCTTTGGTGAATTATCAAGGCATACAAGAAAATGTGCTGGCGAGTGATTTTGAGGGTATTGATGGTGAAATGTCGCCGTTGAAATTTAGGGCGTGTTTTAAAACACCGCTTTCTCTCGCGATGATGACCGAAACGTTTGAAATATACGAAAATCCTGTGCCGATAAATGCACCGGGCTGGTTTGAATGCTTCGACGCACAGCAAATTGGCTTGGATTTAGAGAATGGCACGGCTTTTGCTTTCTTGAGTGAAGCAAATTTTCAATACGGTTTCGACCGTGTTGCAGCAATATACCCTGATGGGCGAGGCTATAGCTGGACCCAAATTAACGAATGCGGCCTTGCAGATGCCGAAGGCGATCCCCTTCCTGCGCACTGCCCTCCAGCCCCTGAAGGAAATTAATCATGTCTGATTTATTGATCGAACTCTTTTCAGAAGAAATTCCTGCGGGCATGCAAAAGCGTGCTTCGACTGATTTTCAAAAAATGATCACGGAAGGGCTGAAAAAGGCGGATTTAAGTTTCGAAAATTCGGAAGTTTACGCCACGCCACGCCGTCTTGTCCTCTCAGTGAAGGGGCTTTTAGATCATTCGCCAACCGTCACAGAAGAACGGAAGGGCCCGCGCGTAGGGGCACCTGAAAAGGCCCTTGAAGGCTTTTTGCGTGGTGCGGGTGTTTCTCAAGAAGATCTCGAAATTCGCGATGAGAAAAAGGGCCAAGTCTATTATGCTAAAATTACAAAATCTGGCCGTTGTGCGGAAGATATTGTGGCTGAGGTATTGGAAAGCACTGTGCGTGGGTTTCCATGGCCAAAATCGATGCGCTGGGGCAGCGGTGCTCTAAAATGGGTCCGCCCATTGCATTCCATTATCTGCACACTCACCAAAGATGCGCTTACAAAGGTTGTGCCTTTAGATATTGATGGCATTGTTGCAGGAAATACAAGCCAAGGCCACCGGTTCATGGCACCTGCTCCTTTTGAGGTAAATGGCTTTTTAGACTATCAAGAAAAACTCGCTAAAGCCTATGTTGTTCTTGATCCGCAAAAGCGCATGGAGAAAATTTGGCAAGATGCCTGCCAAAAAGCGCAATCAGAGGGGCTTGAGGTTGTCGAAGATCAAGGGCTTTTGGCTGAAGTTGCTGGGTTGGTCGAATGGCCTGTGGTTTTGATGGGCGACATTGCAGAAGATTTTTATGAGCTTCCAACAGAAGTTTTACAAACATCGATGAAGGAACATCAAAAGTTCTTCTCTGTTAAAAACCCGAAAACGGATCGTATCGAAAAGTTTATAACAGTTGCAAACCGTGAAACAAAAGATCAGGGTGCGACGATTTTATCTGGCAATCAGAAAGTCCTTTTTGCTCGCCTATCAGATGCGAAATTTTTCTGGGAAAATGACAACCGCACGATCGCGCGCGAAGGTATGGCCGCTTTATGTGAACCTTTGAAGCAAGTGACATTCCATAATAAATTGGGATCCCAAGCTGAGCGGATCGAGCGCATTGCAAATCTGTCAGAAAAATTATCAGAGGCGACGGGGGTCGATGCACAAGAAGCGATCTTGGCAGCAAAGGTCGTGAAAGCAGATTTGAGCTCAGAAATGGTTTATGAATTCCCTGAACTCCAAGGGATTATGGGCCGGTATTATGCGCAAGCTGCTGGATTATCATCTGCTGTTGCGGATGCATGCCGAGACCATTATTCACCGCTTGGTCCAACGGATACAGTGCCACAAGAGCCAGTATCTGTGACGATTGCTTTGGCGGATAAGCTTGATTTATTGACAGGATTTTGGGCTGTTGATGAAAAGCCGACAGGCTCAAAAGATCCATTTGCCTTGCGCCGCGCCGCGCTTGGTGTGATCCGTTTGATTATCACTAATGATCTGCGATTGAACTTAAAAGACGTGTTTGCAACTTCTTTTGAAGGCAAAAACTCTAACGATCTGATGGGCTTTATTCATGATCGTCTTAAAGTGTTCTTAAAAGACGAGGGGATCCGCCATGATGTTATTGATGCTTGTTTGATGATGGAGGGCGCTGATGACATTGCCCTGCTTGTCAAACGCGCACGCGCTCTATCGGATGTTTTGAAAACGGATGATGGATCAAACCTTATTCAAGGTTTTAAGCGCGCCAATAATATTTTGTCACAAGCGGAAGCAAAAGATGGCGTTGAATATAGCTACGGGCCAGATGTTAAATTTGCCGAAGAAACGTCAGAGAAGGCGCTTTTTGAAGCGCTAGATTCAGCGGAAGCAGAGATCTCGAGCGCGATGTCAAATGAAGAGTTTGAGCGTGCGATGAGTGCAATGGCGAGTTTGCGCTCGCCTGTCGATGCTTTCTTTGAAGCGGTTCAAATCAATGCTGATAATGAGATCATACGCCGCAATCGACTTAATCTTTTAGGCCGCATCCGAGAGATATGTGCTCAAGTGGCAGATTTGACACGCGTTGAGGGATAGCCTCTAGTGAGATAAAGAAATCGGGCAGTTGGACGCCTGAAATGATTTGAGGGCAGATTATGCAGACTGAAGCAAATGTTTTACCGTTCACAAGCGTGCGCAGCGTTGCTCCTATTGCTGTGCACACTCATGGCGGGCGTGCTAAATGTTTGCAGCGTCTCATTCGTTTGGATCTGCCGATCCCAGAAACAGCCGCACTTTCATTTGATACCGTCCATAAGCTTGCGGAAGGGCAGGTTCTCCGAGTTAACTCATTGATTGATAACTTTGGCGAAAATGCGTTGCTTTCAGTGCGACCTTCATCAGAAGACCCAGATTGGGGCGGCCCTGGGGCGATTTTAAATATTGGGATGAATGAGGCATATCACGCGCGCCTCTCTCAAACACATGGCGCAGATGCGGCTGATTTGCTGTATTTTCGCTTTGTTCAAGCCTATGCTTTGAATGTCGAACGGCTTGATCCTGAGTTTTTTGAATTTGATAAAAAAACGCCTTATTCTGAAGCTCTGAAATCGTCTCTGACTGCTTTTGAAGCCGAAACTGATGAGCCGTTTCCACAAGATATTGAAACCCAGCTTTTCCGAGTTCTGCGCTCAATGGCGCAGGCATGGCAAGGGACGACCGCGCGATTGCTTCGGCAAGCCAATGGAGCCCCTGCAGATGCTGGGCTTGGCTTGGTTGTGCAAGAGATGTCTGTGAGTGTTGGTGTTGGTGAATGTGGCATTGGTGTTATTCAGCTGGTTGATGAAAAGACTGGTAAGAGTTTGGTGCGGGGAAAATACACCCCTCAAACGCAAGGCCGAGCGGCTTTAAAATGCGCAAATGCGACGATGCCTTTGGCCAAGGACGGCTCAAAAATATCGTTAGAAGATAAGAATGCAGAAATCTTCCAACAATTGCTGGAGGCTGCGCAAATTTCGCGCGCGCGTTTGCGCGCTGAAATGCAGGTTGAATTTGCCATATCTAATGGCAAGCTGTCGATATTAGATGCTGTTCGCGTGCCATTTAGCACGAAGGCTCTCTTGCGGGTTTCTGTCCAATTGGCCGAAGATGGCATTATTTCTAGAGAAGAAGCAATTTGCCGTGTGCCAGCGCGATCGCTTACGGAGCTTTTGCATCCTCAAATTGATCCAAGCGGAAATCGCGAGGTTCTTGCACAAGGGATTGCCGCCTCACCGGGGGGCGCTTTTGGGCGCATCGCTTTTGATTCTATGGCCGCTCAGAGTTACCAAGCGCGAGAAGAGGCTTGTATTCTTGTTCGCCGTGAGACCTCACCTGAAGATATTCGCGGCATGCACAGTTCGGTCGGAGTATTAACTGAGCGTGGAGGTGTGACATCACATGCGGCGGTGATTGCGCGCGGTATTGGTATTCCTTGTGTTGTTGGGGCTTCCATTCGAATTGATTTGAAAGAGAGAACTCTTACCACGGAGAGTGGCGAAACCTTCAAAGAAGGTGATGTCATTTCTTTAGATGGAAGTACGGGGGAAGCTTTAAACGGTGCTGTGGCCATGATGCCGCCTTCTATGGATAAATGGTATCTCAAGTTAATGACTTGGGCAGATGAAATTCGCGATATTGGTGTGCGCGCAAATGCGGATACGCCAGCTGACGCTGCGATGGCACGGAGTTTCCAAGCGCAAGGGATTGGTTTGTGCCGCACAGAACATATGTTCTTTGAGGCTGATCGTTTGACGGCCGTGCGTGAAATGATTTTTGCAGATTCTTCTGAAGATCGAAATGAAGCACTCAGTCGTTTGCTTCCTATGCAGCGCTCAGATTTTATTGAGTTATTTCGCATCATGTCTGGTTTGCCTGTATGCATTCGTCTTTTTGATCCTCCGCTTCATGAAATTTTGCCAAATGATCGTGCGGGTGCGAAACAATTGGCAATGGCGCTGGATCGCCCCTTGTCTGATGTGACGAGGCGCATTGAGCATTTGAGCGAATTTAATCCGATGCTGGGTATGCGAGGCGTGCGCTTAGGGATTACGATACCTGAAATATACGCAATGCAGGCGCGTGCGATTTTTGAGGCGACAATCGAATCGTCCAAGGCAGGGCATCAAATTGAGCCTGAAATTATGATTCCGCTTATTTCGGCTCAAAAAGAAGTCGAGCTTGTCAAAACGCAGATTGATGCCGTTGCCGCAACCGTCCGAAATGAAACGGGTGAAACATTCAATTATCGTCTCGGCGTGATGGTCGAAACTCCGCGCGCGGCACTTATCGCTCATAAGATTGCTCAGCACGCACAATTTATCTCTTTCGGAACCAATGATTTGACGCAGATGACCTATGGTTTGTCTCGTGATGATGCGGGGCGTTTCATGAATGAATATGTCCGCCAATCTGTTTATCCAGAAGATCCTTTTCATATGTTAGATACAGAGGGTGTTGGGGAATTGTTGCGCATTGGTGCAGAACGTGGGCGCCAAACCAACCCTGAGGTGACGGTCTCTTTATGCGGCGAGCATGGCGGCAATCCCGAATCTATTGCCTTTTGTCGGAAAGCTGGCTTTGATTATGTCTCTTGCTCTCCCTTCCGAGTGCCTGTCGCACGGTTGGCTGCGGCACAACTGGCGGCAAGTGATGCAAAAAAGTAACACCTGATAACCCTCTGTCTCGACAATTTTTTATTTGGATTTGAAGGCCAATCGTCCCATTTCTATCCTGAGAAGAATATCCCGCCCATTCAATAGGTAGACGGATTGAGTGTATTTATTTAAATGAGCATGAAAAGATATTTCTATATCATAGGGGACAGATATGTTTGGATCGCGTAACTTGTTGAAAAGCGTGCTTAGTATTTTGGTACTACAATCTCTTTTGGCTACGAATACAGACGCAAATGTCACAAAAAACCCAAGCCTGGGTCGAGCTGTTGTCGAAAAGATAGAGGTTGAAAGCCTCTCAGCCTTTAAGCCGATCCTCAAACCAAAGGCGCCGGTCATCGTCACTTATTCTAAAGAATATATCGACCTTCAGCCAAATTATGTTGGAAATGCTCAGTGGCGTTGCTTGGCAGAAGCCTTGTACTTTGAAGCGCGGGGAGAGCCTGTCGCAGGTCAATTCGCGGTTGCTGAAGTGATATTGAATAGACGCGATTCGAGACGTTTCCCAAACACAGTCTGTGGCGTGGTTAATCAAGGTACAGGCAAAAAATACCAGTGCCAATTTAGCTATACATGTGATGGGATCGCGGAAAATATTTCAGAGCGCAAAGCTTGGCTGCGCGTCGGCAAAGTGGCCCGGCTCATCCTCGCAGGCGCGCCGCGTAAGTTGACACATGGCGCAACGCATTATCATACCAATGCGGTAAATCCTAATTGGGCGCGTGTTTTCCCGAAAACAGCTTCAATTGGTGTGCATTATTTCTACCGCATGCCGAAAGCATAAAGGCAAAACCTCTACGCTTGGGCGAACTCTGGTCTTGGCGTTTTTCTTCATAGTCGCTACAAGTATGAGCCACTTAATATAGGTGGCTCATTTTTCTTGGAAAGATTGAATATGACAGAAATTCAACAAGCCTTTGCACATCCAGAAGCGCGCTCATTGGCCTCATGCCCGCAAGCCCTTGCCGATCGCTTATCCCTGCGCGATCATATCGTCGAAGTGGAAATTGGTGCTTTTGAAGTCGAACGTGGTATCAAACAGAGGTTGTCTTTCAATATCGTCGTAGAGCTTAAGAAATCTACGGAATGCATTGAGGATGATGTTGATAAGATATTATCCTATGATCAACTTACCGATGCCATCACGGCTGAGTTGGAATATGAGCGGCTGAATCTTCTGGAAACCCTCGCAGAGCGCATTGCAGCTCGCATTTTGCAAGAGCCGCAAGTGGATCGGATTTTTTTGCGCATTGAAAAGCTTGATCGCGGTGGCGGGCGGCTCGGTGTTGAAATCGTGCGCACTGTTTTAGATTTCCAAATTGAGGAAAAGGGGAAGACAGCTGCGCCTTCTGCACATTCTGCGCCATTGGTCCTATATCTTGGTGAGGATGTGCAAAACTCTGATAAAATTGCTGATTTCTTTGACGCACTCAAGGGCGTTGTGCCTCCTGTCCTTTTGGTTTTAGAACTTACGCAAAGACCTGCATGTGTTTCGGATCGTTACATACAAAATAGAATTGAGCTTTTGTCGGCAGACCAAAAATCGTGGATGCTTTGCGCTCAATGCAGCGATATAGATGTGCGTGGAACGCGAACAGAAATTGATTGGGCTTTCAAGCAAGGCTTAAAATCTTTTTGGGCCCCTTCAAAAATGATTTTGGATGCGGTGAGTGAAGTGGGGCCAACATCTAAAGATTGGGCTGATTGGCTCTGCCGGGAATTGCGAGTGGAACGCATGGTGCGGATTGGTGGTCAAAACGCAGATTTTGATCTCGAGGATATTGCCAAACTGGAGCAGCTCAATGGCCTCAAATAAGCTCTATTATCGCCCAATTCCTCAGTGTGAACCAACGCGCTCACAAGCTGCGCTTGATCTGGCGGCAGGTTGGTGCTGGTTTGACGAAGTAGAAGTATTGCAGCGCGGCAAGGCGCCGCGCAGGATGCCCGCTTTAGATGTCCCGAAAGATGTTTTGCGGGGTCTTGTGGATGGCAGAACAAAATTCTCAGGCATTTCTATGCAAGAGCCAAGCATCATGGGCATCTTAAACGTAACGCCGGATAGTTTTTCTGATGGCGGTCAGTTTTCTCAAGCCGATACAGCCCTTGAACAAGCCCAAAAAATGGAGCGCGAGGGGGCTGCAATCCTCGATATTGGTGGCGAAAGTACACGCCCTGGTGCGCAATATGTTCAAGCGCATGAAGAAATGGAACGCACGCGCCCCATTATTGCGCAGCTTTCGCAACATCTTGAGATCCCGATTTCAATCGATACACGCAAATCATCCGTTGCTCAGGCGGCGCTCGAGGCTGGGGCATCTATTATCAACGATGTGTATGCATTTACCCATGATCAAAGAATGGCCGATGTTGCAGCGCAGGCGCAAGCCTCGGTCTGCTTGATGCATGCACAGGGCGATCCTGAAAATATGCAAAATAATCCTCATTATGAAGAAGCCCTTTTCGACGTTTATGACTTTTTGGAAGAGAGAATTTTAACTGCAGAAAGGGCAGGCATAAAGCGCGGTAATATCTGCATTGATCCCGGCATTGGATTTGGTAAAACATTAGAACACAACTTGAATATCTTGCGGCGCATCTCTCTCTTTCACACATTAGGGTGCCCAATCTTGCTGGGGGTTTCACGAAAGTCACTGATTGGTCACATCACAGGCCAGCAAGAGGCTCAAAAAAGGCTCCCGGGCTCTTTGTCTCTTGTTGTTGAGGCTATAAGGCAAGGGGTGCAAATATTTCGGGTGCATGATGTTTCTGACACAAAGCAAGCCATTGATGTTGCAATGGCGCTTAAATAATAAAATCGAGCGATAATTTGCAGTATTTGCGGCTCTTGAATATAGAGTTTTGCAATTATGTGTAAATTTTGGTTATAAATTGAAAAACGAATAAAATAGGCAGCAGGAGAAAGTCATGTCTCGTAAATTTTTTGGCACCGATGGTGTGCGCGGCAAAGCAAATACTGCGCCTATGACAGCAGAAATGGTGATGCGCTTAGGGGCCGCTGCAGGGCGCTATTTTAGGCGTCCCTCGGCAAGTTCTGAGCACCGTGTGGTGATCGGAAAAGATACGCGCCTTTCTGGTTATATGTTTGAAAACGCCCTGACCGCCGGTTTCACATCGACGGGCATGAATGTCCTCCTTCTCTCACCAGTGCCAACGCCAGCTGTTGGAATGCTCACACGTACCATGCGCGCGGATGTGGGTGTTATGATTTCCGCGTCTCACAATCCGGCGGAAGATAACGGTATCAAATTTTTCGGCCCTGATGGTTTTAAACTTTCTGATGAAGCTGAACTTGAGATTGAACGCCTCATGATTGAAGGCGTTGAACCAGCCAAAGCCCACAATATTGGGCGGGCGCATCATGTGTATGATGGGCGGTTTCGTTATAATGAGCGCGTTAAAAGCTCTCTGCCGCGCGATATGTCTTTGGCGGGTTTGAAGATCGTCGTAGATTGCGCCAATGGGGCAGCCTACCGCACAGCGCCTGAAGTGCTTTGGGAATTAGGGGCTGAGGTGATTGCGATTGGCGTCTCACCTGATGGAACGAATATCAATGAGAAATGTGGCTCCACCGCACCAGAGGCAGCGGCTGCGAGCGTCGTTGAAAATGGCGCGGATCTCGGGATTTGCCTGGATGGAGATGCGGACCGTGTGATGATCATTGATGAAAAAGGGCATATCGCTGATGGGGATCAGTTGATGGGCCTTTTAGCTTCGCGATGGGCGCAATCTGGAAAGTTGAAAGGTGGCGCTTTAGTGGCGACTGTCATGTCGAACTTGGGGCTTGAGCGTTTTCTAGGCGAGCAGGGGATTGGACTTGAGAGAACCGCCGTTGGCGATCGCTATGTCGTTGGACGAATGCGTGAAGGCGGTTTTAATCTTGGTGGCGAACAATCCGGCCATATTGTGATGAGCGATTACTCAACGACAGGTGATGGGCTTTTAGCAGGGCTGCAATTCATTGCCGCGATGATTGAAACGGGTAAAAAAGCTTCTGAAATTGCAAATGTTTTTGAACCTGTCCCTCAACTTCTCAAAAATGTGCGTTATGGCTCTGGGCAAAAACCACTAGAAGATGCCGGCGTTAAGAAGGCGATTGAGGAAGCAGAAAAGAAACTGCAGGGCAATGGGCGCCTTTTGATCAGAAAATCTGGCACAGAGCCTTTAATCCGCGTGATGGCGGAAAGCCTCGATGAAAATATCTTGAATCAAAGCGTAGACCAAGTTGTCGAAGCAGTTGAAAAAGCAACAAGGTAATTTTATCAATTTCTGGTCATTATCTGATATTGTAAATAAAAAACCCGCCAAAACTTGGCGGGTTTTAAAATTTTAAAGTGTCTGTCTTCTTAGCCTATGATCTCATTCAATGTTGCCGATGGGCGCATGATGGATGTGTATTTTGCGAGGTCGGCTTTATAGTAGCCGCCAAGATCAGCGGGTTCACCTTCTGCTGCTGCGAATTCTTCTAAAATGAGGGCTGTGTTATCCGCCAAATTTTGAGCGATTGGTGCGAAATGGGCTTTGAGTTCTGCATCATCATTTTGTGCCGCCAAAGCTTCTGCCCAGTAACGTGCAAACCAGAAGTGTGATGTGCGTGTGTCATTTTGGCCAACGCGGCCCTGTGGAGAGTGGCCTTCAAGCAAGAGTTTTTGCGTTGCGTCTTCAACAGCAGCCCCAAGCACAGCAGCTTTTGGGCGCGATTTGCTGGCCAAGAAATTATAGCTTTCACCCAAGGCGCAGAATTCTCCGAGAGAATCCCAACGCAGGTGATTTTCTTCTTGAACCTGCGTCACATGCTTTGGCGCAGAACCGCCAGCACCTGTTTCAAACAAGCCGCCGCCATTCATAAGTTTTACAATCGAAAGCATTTTTGCAGATGTTCCCAACTCTAAGATTGGGAAAAGATCTGTTAGATAATCGCGTAGAACATTGCCCGTTATCGTTACAACGTTTTTGCCTTTGGTCATTTCTTCCCAAGTGAAACGTGTTGCTTGTGATGGTGCAAGAATTGGAATATTTTTCCCAGCTTTTTCAAGGGCAGGGGTGACATATTTGATCAATTCAGCATCATGCGCGCGGGCGCTATCAAGCCAAAACGCTGCCGTGCCTTCCACATCAAAGCGCTCAATGCCTGTTTTGATCCAGTCCAAAATCGGAGCTTTTTTTGCAGAACAAGAACGCCAGATATCACCTTTTTCAACATCATGGCTATGCAATACGCCGCCATTTTCTAAGACAAGCGCGATTGTGCCATCTTCGGCGGCTTCGAATGTGGTTGGGTGTGAGCCGTATTCTTCTGCTTTTTGCGCCATCAGGCCAACATTGGAAACGGAGCCGCAAGTTGTGACATCAAGCTTGCCGTTTTCTTTGAAGAAATCAATTGTTTCGCTATAAACACCTGCATAGCAGTTATCTGGGATGCAGCATTTTGTTGGGGCAGGTTTGCCATCTGGGCCCCAGCCCGTGCCGCCGGCGCGAATAACTGCAGGCATGGACGCATCAATGATCACATCCGATGAGACGTGCAAATTCGTGACGCCGCGATCACTATCGACCATATAAAGGGCAGGTTTGCCAGCAAGGGCCGCTTTTAGATCCGCTTCCATTTCTGTATTGCCAGCAATGAGTTTCTCCAGCGTACCGATCCCTGAATTTGGATTGTAATCGATCTTATCGCCATGTTTTGCCAAGAAATCCTCGATGAAGATTGCCACAAAGTGACCAAAGAGAATAGGATCGGAGACTTTCATCATGGTCGCTTTGAGGTGAACCGAGAAAAGCACATCATCTGGCGTAGAAGCAATTTCTGCTCTGATATAGGCGCGCAGGGCTTTCGTAGACATGAATGTCGCATCGACGATTGTACCTTCTTCATATGAAAGCCCATCTTTAAGCACTGTTTCAGTGCCGTCTTTGCTTATGAAAACGATGCGCGCACCCCCGGCTTGTGCAGCTGTGATCGTTGCGGATTTTTCATTAGCGAAGAAATCATTGCCAGACATTGACGCAACGGTTGTTTTACATTCTTTGCTCCAATCGCCCATGCGGTGCGGATTGGCTTTCGCATATTCTTTGACCGCCTTCGCAGAGCGGCGATCGGAGTTGCCTTCGCGCAATACAGGGTTCACGGCTGAGCCCTTTACCGTATCATATTTAGCGCGTACGGCTTTTTCGGCGTCGCTTTGCGGATCTCTTGGATAGTCTGGGATCGGGTAGCCTTGTGATTGCAATTCCGCGATGGCTTCTTGGAGCTGTGGCACGGAAGCAGAAATATTCGGCAGTTTGATCACATTCGCATCTGGTGTTTTGACTAAGCGCCCAAGCTCGGCCAAATCATCGCTGATGCGCTGCTCATCAGTGAGAAGATCAGGGAAGAGGGCAAGAATGCGGCCCGCAAGTGAAATATCTTTTGTGGCAACTTTGATACCGGCGGCTTCAGAGAAGCTTTCGATGATTGGCAAAAGAGAGCCGCGTGCAAGCTCAGGGGCTTCATCAACAATTGTATAAATGATATCAGGTGTTTGCTGGCTCATGAATTTCTCCGCATTCGCAAAATTTAATCGAGTTAAATGGCCTATAAGCATAGGCTCTTAAATTATCCTTTAAGCGGTAGTCTATGCGTCGCCAAAAGTCAATGTGTACCGTTGTATACATTTGCGCTGTTGTGTTGCTTGCCTCAACTGCTCCTTATCTCAAGAGGGTTAAGATATTTAAGATATATATCTCTAGGCAAGTTCTTGTAACTGTTCCGATAGGTATCACCGTTGTGTTGTGTGGAATTTAAGTGTTTGGCGAATGTATATTGGTGATCTTCACTAAGACGTTCAAAGAAACGAGTTAGTGGAATATCTGCCTCAATTAAATACCAAGAGTATTTTATAAGTTCTAATTTTGCAGGGTCTTCTCGAATAGTTCGGTTTTGTAAAGGTTCATCAAATAATATTGTAAGTTCATGCGGTGTAAT
>CALLMA010000114.1 GCA_938008015.1 uncultured Celeribacter sp. | reverse complement strand
CTCTCAGATAATATAAAAATCGCCCTCACTATTGTGAGGGCGATTTGCTTTAATTGTGGTGTTCATCTATCTGTTTATAAGCCTAATTCTTTATTGGCTTGTTTGATGTATTCCATAAACCTTGCATCATTTTTTATACGTTTACGCAAGATTGTATCTTCTTCTCCAACAGCCATGGATTCCAATATGGGCAAGATTGCGATATCTGCTAAGGTGATGTGATCCCCCATTAAAAATTTACTTTTAGACAGATATGTCAATAAAGCTTGAAAATCATGCTCTGCGCGCTCTAAGCGCTCTTTTTCATTGAGTCGCCCAATCCCTTGAGCATTCATGCCAGCTAGCAATTTTTTCCGGATCATATTTGCGACGAAGGGGCGCATCAGCTTTGGAATGGCGGTGAAGACGCGGTCACGAAAGGCGGGCCAAGTCGTATCATCTCCCCAGCGATCTAATAGCAAAATGAAAAGAAGATGCTCTTCTGCCATGCGAATAAGAGCGTGCGATGCTGCTTTTTGTTCTTCAGAAAGACCTGGCATAAAATCAATATCAAGACTTTCTAAATAATTGTAAATATTACTACTATCTTCGATAAGAGTGCCATCATCCAATGCGATAACTGGAAGTTTTCCTTTTGGCATTTTTCTCGGATCTTGAAGGTCTTTGCGCTCCCATTCCACGCCTGAAAAATGAAGAAGATGACGCACCTTCACACAAAAAGGACTGGCGCTAAAAAGGCCGTAATGCGATGGGAATGTTAAAAGTTTGATCATGATATGCCTTATTGGAAATTGATTAGGAAATTTAAATTTTGCAAATGCTATAGGGTGCGCGGTGTTCTATCAAGGGAGAAAGGAGTTGTTTCTTCCTCGCGTGAGCGGCTACATGAACCAAATAATGACACGTAGATAAGTTGAAAATAATTAATCTTGATTAATTTATGACTGCATCCTTGAGATTGTGCCTTGTGATGTCTATTTGGTGCTTTGAGAAACAATGTGATGAAATGATGACTTCAATCTGGAAATGGGCAAATCCTCGAAAATTTATGGGGATGACAGATAAGATAATGACACCTCTCGCTGTGTTATCAGCGTGCTTGCTCATTGTTGGCATTATTTGGGGCTTTTTCTTCACACCTAATGATTTCCGCCAAGGATCAACGGTTAAGATCTTCTACATACACGTACCTGCCGCCATGATGGCGATCAATATGTGGTTTGTGATGTTTTTATCGTCTTTAATTTGGCTTATTCGGCGCCATCATGTTTCGGCACTTATCGCAAAATCGGCCGCCTTCGTTGGGATTGCGATGACTATCGTCGCTTTGGCAACAGGCGCGATTTGGGGCAAGCCGATGTGGGGCACTTATTGGGAGTGGGATCCAAGGCTGACGTCCTTTCTTATTTTGCTCCTCTTTTATATTGGTTACCTCGCGCTTTGGGAGGCCGTAGAAGAATATGAGATCGCGGCTGATCTGACGGCAGTGCTCTGTCTCGTTGGGTCTGTTTTTGCCGCTTTATCTCGCTATGCGGTGAATTTTTGGAACCAAGGTTTGCATCAGGGCGCATCGTTATCATTGGATAAAAAAGAGAATGTTGCGGATGTATTTTGGTATCCTGCCTTGGTTGTTATTATAGGCTTTATATTCCTGTGCCTGACACTCGTTTTGTCGCAAACAAGATCTGAAATTAGGTTGAGAAGAGTGCAGGCGATTGAAATGCGCGAGAGGGCGAATTCATTATGATAGATCTAGGGCGATATGCGTTTGATGTATATTTAGCTTATGCAATCTCGGGCCTGTGCATTTTGGGGCTGATTGGCGTGAGCTATATGAAATCCATTAGATCTATCAAGCAGTTAAAAGAAGCAGAAGAACGGCTTAAAAACGAGAGCAATTGAGATGTCTAAAATTTCGCCTTTTATGGTTTTGCCGCCATTGTTGTTTTGTATGGTTGTTGGGGTGTTTTTATTTGGCATCCTAAGAGAAAACCCTGATGATATGCCCTCTGCGCGCGCAGGCAAAATAGCGCCTGATATGACAAGCTTAACCACCTTAGAAACACGCGGCAAATTTGACGATGAGCTCTTGCGCGGCGATGGAATTAAGATCGTGAATTTTTGGGCCTCATGGTGTGCGCCATGTCGCGCAGAGCACCCACAGCTTAAAGCTCTTTCGGAGTATGATCTTCAACTTATCGGGATCAATTACAAGGATAATCCAAGTGATGCGAATAGGTTTCTCGATGAACTTGGGGATCCTTTTGTGGCAATAGGAAGCGATCAAAACGGGCGGGCCGCCCTTGATTGGGGTTTGTTCGGAGTGCCTGAAACATATATAATTGATGGCGAAGGTGAAATCACATTCAGATTTGCAGGGCCAATTACCAAGCGCGTTTTGGAAGAAACAATTTTGCCTGAAATCGAAAAAGCCCGCTCTCAGTAATTGGAACATCAAGCCCAGAGCTCTTTCAATATAATCAGAGCAAAAAGCACTTTGGCCTCCTCTTGCAAAGATCAACTCTCAAAGCTACTGTGCGCAACATATAGAACCTAGATAACTAGGGATAACCAAATGTCGTCATATTATTTTGATGATAACCACATACAAAGGATATAATCATGTTTTCATTTTCACCAAACATTATCGGCCAAGCTGCAGGTAGTTCGCTTGCGCAGTTTTTGCCATTAGTCCTTATTTTTGCCATTATGTATTTTCTTATGATCCGTCCTCAGCAAAAGAAAATGAAAGAGCATAAGGCGATGATCGCTGCTGTGCGCCGTGGTGATAAAGTCGTTACGGCTGGTGGTGTGTTTGGTAAAGTCGCGAAAGTTGGCGATGATGGTGTGCTCGATGTCGAAATTGCAGATGGCGTTAAGATCCAAGTTATCGGTTCAACTTTATCTGACGTTGTTTCCAAGCCAGTACCTGCTGATAAATAAACCAAAAATCTAAGGCTAGATATTATGTCTAGCCTTTTTCTATTTTAAAAGCGTTCATTAAAACGCAAACGTGAAGGCCAGACATGCTTCAATTCTCTTTATGGAAACGACTATTTATTTGGGGTTTCGTCGCACTAGGGCTTCTTGCAGCTCTGCCGAATGGATTTTATTCGCGTGTTGAAGGGCATAATGACGCGCTTGATGCGATTGAAATTTCTGGTGAAACGCCAGAATTGATTGAAGCTAAAAATGCTTGGCCTGCGATTTTGCCTAACGGCTTGGTCAATCTGGGCCTTGATTTGCGTGGTGGCGCGCATTTGCTTGGCGAAGTTGAAGTTGAAGAAGTCTATGCAACGCGCATTGATAGCTATTGGACGCAAGTGCGCGATACATTGCGTGATATGCGCTCAACAGTTGGAACGATCAGAAGAGTGGAAGCTCCTGATGGAGTTTTGCGTGTTCGTCTTTCTAATCCAGCTGGAATGGCAGCGGCGGTTTCTGCTGTTCGGAATTTAGCCTCACCTGTGTCTTCGATTACAAGCATTGGTGAGATGGATATTGTTGTATCAGCTCAAAACGATGTGATGAGTATCGCGCTTTCAGACGCCGA
>CALLMA010000113.1 GCA_938008015.1 uncultured Celeribacter sp. | reverse complement strand
TCACTTTTCAAACAATTTGAACGCAGATGAAAAAGCCGAAAATCTTCGGGGTTTATTTGCGCAAGCAGAGGAAGCGCGGATGAAGCCTTTGATGGCGTATTTGCGTGAAAAGGAAAATATCACCATTCATGGCCCGCAAAGCGTGGAAGGGCGCGCGCCGACAATTTCTGTGAGTGTGGCGGGGCATCATCCATTGCATCTATGTGAGGCGCTTGGTCAAAAAGGCATTGGACCGGACCAAAATTTTTTAAATTTAGGATCATCATTTTTTTGATTGATCCTCATTTTGGTCTGGCCTCACTTTTTGGGTTTTTCCGACTTAATTTGTGTCGTGAACCCGCCGTTGTTGATTGAGTGTCGAGCACTTGTGACAGACCATAGACCAGCCACACCGATTCTAAAACCTATTGCGATGATCTGCCCCTCGGCTGCGAGGGTTGCGTCACCTGGCATTGTTATGTTGAGCGTGTCATTGCCGCGTTTATATTCATCAAGCTTGGCTTTGGCCGCTTTTTCAGCCTCTTCCTTGGTGGAATGAATATGGCGCAAGCGCTTAGTGGGGGAGCCGTTACCGGCTGTGATAATCTCTTTTTGGCCTGTGGCTTCATTGTGCCAATGGGCCTCAACAGCACTAAAGTTGCCACGGCTTGCCAATGTCATTGACCACCGCATCTTGCCAGTCTTGGTGATTGGGCGGGGTATCATTGGGATGCCGCTTGCGGTTTTGCCTTCTCCCTTTGCGATAAAAAGGAGTGTTTCACCTTTGACAGTTGCAATGGCATCGTGATCTTTGGCAATGCGTGTCAAGAAGTTGATATCGCTTTCATCGGTTTGATCAAGATGCTCATATATAAAAGAGCCGAGCGTCTCGCCCACTTTAGCTTCAAGCCCATGCTCTGAGGCAATTTTTGTGACAAGCCCCATGAGTGATGTGTTGTCCCAATTGCGCGTCTTTTGCTCTTTAATCGATCCGCCCAAATTAACCGCTTTGCCACGAATTGTGATTGTATCTGGTGGACCTTTGGCCACCACTTCATCAGCGGTAAAGACCCCCATTGGGGCCAAGAACGTCTCTTTATACCCCATGAGCACCACCAAAGGCGCACCAGGCAATGGCAACTCAATAGCATTGTCGCGATCATCAAGGGTGATTTCAACCGTGTCCGATTTGAACCCTGCCTCATCATTGACAACCAGGCTAAGTAAACGGTCTTTGATTTGTGACGTGATATTGATGCCAGCGGCAAAGACTTGAAAGTCTGGTGTCATTGTCTCCCCCTAATCCCAAAGCCGAATGGTTGGCTTTTCTGGCGCTAGCTCTGGCAATTCGGGCAGATCGATGAGGATGCCGGAGTGCAAAACCGGCCCTTTGGCGGCAAGGCCAATGTTCGCAGCCAAAACCGCCTCAACTTGATAAGGCGCATCCCCATAATGCTTGCGACAAATCAGGTCTAAGACATCGCCATCTTTGGTCCGGTAAATCATGTGAGCCTCGCCAAAGTTGAGAGAGCTGCAAGAGCAAGGCCAAAGCCTCCAAATCCGCCCTCATCGCCGCCATATTCCTTGAGTGTGATGGAAAACTCGATCACGCGCGGCGCGCCATCAGCTTCCAATTCGCTTTTGGTTTCCTCGATTTTCAAGATCACCCAATCGCCAAGAACATATCCACCATAGCCTTCCAGCAAAACCATAGGTTTGCCACGCCCCGCTTGTGCGCGCATAAGATCAAGCTGCCCATATCCACCTTTCCAATGGGGCAAGATTTCCCCTTGAAGGGTGATTTGGTCTGCACCTGGTCCGACATATTGTTGACCAGGCTTGCGCCCAATCCGGTCTTGTTGTTGCCAACGATATGTCGAGACCCGCTTGAGCTTTTGATAGGCGGCGGTGTCAAGCATAAAGGGGTAAGCCCCAAGCATCATCATCACTCTAGTCATGCAACAACCCTCTCATTTCTGCTTTGGCGCGTTCTTCCGCTTCCATCAATTCTGCGCGCACCATGGATTGGACTTGCTCGACATCCATGCCAGGCGCAAAATGCAGAGGCATGTTATATTGTGGAGCGAAAGACATTGCTCTGCCGCGTGTCGTTGCACCGGCGGCGGCCACTGAGGCCATTGTTGCGACAGGGGCTGGCACAGATGATGGGCTGGCGCTATAGCCGCCATGGTTTAGTCCTTGCACAATGTCACGGGTACGGCTTGCCATATCCAACATGCCCCGTAATGCACCATTATGTGCAATAAATCCGCCCTCGGTGCGATATTCTAATTCTGGCCCTTGTTCCCCTGTCAACAGCCAACCAGGGCGAAACGCCCCACCGCTTGCGCGCGCTTGGATCGTAGGCGCAGCACCAAGAGACACATTGACATTGGCGCTTGAAGGCATGGCACTGCGCAAAGTGGAAGCAATTTGATTGGCAGCGGCGCGAATAGTGTCAATTTGTGAGGTCAAGCCAGTCGCGATAGAGCGCGCAATGCGCATGCCTTCACTGGTCAAATCCACCGCTTTGAGGGATGTTGATATTTCGCGAATGACATTTTGAACGGCCATCACGACCTCATTGGCCGCAACCGTTATGGCTGGAAAACGTGCCTCTAAATCATTGGCCGCTTGCGCGGCTTGCAACAGCGTTTCTGGATCAGCAATCTCGGTTGTGGCGTTTGATCTTGCGCCATCGATCTCTTGCAACAGTTGCAACATTTCAGCGGCGCGCGCCACATCATAAGACTTGATCCATGCGCTTTCTTCTGTGGCCACCTTGGCGCTGAGTTGGTCTTGCATGCTTTGCAAATCAATAAGGCCTTGGCGGTATTGGTCCACCATGGCAATGCCTTCATCCCATTGACCAAAGGTTGTGGTGGCGCGATTTTCAAGACGCACATCAATGCTTTCCCCCGCATCGCCAAACATGCTTTTGAGGTCTGGCATACCGGGAATGATCGCCCCCCAATTCCAATCGGGCAAGACATCAGACCAAGAAAAATTGAACCAAGTACGAATATCCAGTGCACCAATAAAATCGGACCATTCAAAGCCTGGGATCAGCTCCAACCAACGAATGGGCGACAGCCATGTCAGCCAATCAAGAGCGGTTAGAACATTACCCCAAGAGAAAATGGATACAAAACCATCCCAAGAAAATTCAGGAATATAGCTTCCCCATTCAATGCTTGTGATCCCGTCCCAAAGTTTGCTTGCTGGGCCACTGATAAAGGATGTGACCGCCGACCAAGCACCGGCCAAATCCTCTGATTTGACAATACCAAGCCATGACAGCGGACTAAGTGCATCCCAAATCGAGCCAAGCACTGAAAGTAAGAACCGATTAACCGCCCCCCAAGCGGCGCTCAATCCTTCCAACGTAAAAAGGCTGGACCAATCAAAGCCAACAATGCTGTCAATGAGGCCGCCAATCCAACCAATGGCGCTTTGAAATAGCCCCACAACTTGGCTCCAAAGGCCTTGAAAAAAGCCTTTGATGGGTTCCCAATACTTATAAATCAAATAGGCGGCCCCAGCGATACCCATGATGATTGCACCAATGGGGTTGGCGATGAGAGCACGCCCAATCCACAGAATGGCGCGCCCAACCATAGGCAAAACGGCGCGGCCAAGCCACATGAGCCATTGCCCTGCACCGACAACCCATTTGCCCAATTGAAACACGCCAAGACCAAGGCGCACAACCCAAAAGCTCATGGTGGCCCAAGCACTAATCAAGGCGGATGCCCCAAGGAGAATGGGTGCAAGGATAGCAGCCAAACTGCCAAGCCCCACGACAGCTGCGCCAATACCTGTGACAAGGGTTGGGTTGGCATCGATCCACTCAAAGGCACTGGCAATAAAAGCGTCAATATAAGGTGTCAGTCGTTGCACAACGGGCAAAAGACGCTCACCAATCATTTGTTGCAATGTATTGGCGCGCTGCGCCATCAGCACCATGACCGCATCCCAATTGTTGTCAGCGGCTTGCGCCATTTCAGAGGTGAAATCAGCGCCCCGATCTGCGGCCTCTTCAAGCGCCTCAGCATTGGCGCGCACCGCCGCCTCTTGCCCATAAAGCGCATTGATCATTTTCATGGCTTCATCGGTGCCAAAGGTGTCTTTAATCTCTGAGGCCTCAAAAGCATCAAGGGTCTCGCCATAGCGCGCTTGTAAATCGGCCAAAATATCAGGCATGGCGCGCAATGCGCCATTTTCATCCAGAACGCGCACTCGCACGGGGCGGTCAGCCGTTATGGCCATATCGCCAAAAGCTTCATGCGCTTTGGCTGCATTGGTGGCAAAGGCGCGCAAAGCTGTGCCTGCCTCACCGGCTTGCATGGTCTGTTGCATCATACCCAAAAGCGCCAATTGTTCGGTCATTTGCATGCCTAAATTGACCGCACCAGCGCCAGCGCTTTCAATAGCTTGTTGCATCGCCGCGCCATCCGTTTTGAATTGCTTTACCGAAGCCGACAAAGCCGCGCCAAAGAGGTTGCCAAAATCCGCATCACTCATGATGGCATATTGGTCTTTGAATATCCCATAAGAGGTGGCAAAAAGACTGGTCATTTGCTCTGGAATGCCGCGTGTGGCTTTGGCGGTGATCATCGCAGCGGCGGTCATGTCTGCGACGCCTTGATCCGTTAATGAGCTGATACCGGACCGGATATCATAAGCCGCGCGCACAAAGGCATCTGCGGTCACGCCAGCCAATTCGTTTTGCATCTCGCGTCCACGGCGCACCACCACATCAAGATCGCGCACACCCAGCGTGGCCAATTCCCCTTTGGCACGTTCCACGTCGCGAATGCTGTCTGTGAAGCCTGTTACAAGGCGGCGCGAACCTTCGGCCACCAGCGCCGCTGCGGCACCGCCTCCAGCCAGTTTCATAGAAAGGGCAAGCTGGCGGTTCATGCGCTCGCTTGCCTTGGCCACTGTACTTTCAACGTCTCGCAAAGGCGCGGTGATTTGATCACCAAGGCGCACAAAAACAGAAAGATCAATATCGCGGATCATCGGGTTTTCTGCTCCTGGTTAAGATAGTCTTTTGCAGCTTCAAAGGTTTCAAGAAGCTCTTCCACTGGCAGCTCATCGATTTCAGAAGGTTGCCAATGAAAATGTCGAGCCATAAAGAGTGCGATTGGGCGCAGTTTTACGGGGTCTGGTCCGCCGACACGCCCATAAACTCCCCCAGCTTGTCACTCACTGTCTTAAAATCTTGAGTGTCCAGCTCTTCGATCACGGCGGGGGTCACTTCGGCCAAATCTGCCATCATATGGATTGATTTGGTCATATCGTTTTTATGTTGTTGCGCTTTTTTCATGTCCCGCATTTTAGGGCGACGAATACTCAACTCGCTGTATTCAATGCCTTGATGGGTAAATGGAAATTGTAGTTCTATGGTCTCTTTGTGCATTTTGGCTCTCATTTTGGTTAAAAAGGGCCTTGATCTTGAAACTCTCGTTTACAAAACCAAGGCTAGTTTGGAGGAAACTTAAAGGGGTTATCGCCCGATATTGGCACGATGCTCCGCCAAAAGGTCTTTGCCTTTGACGCGAAAAATCATGTTTTCTTGATCGATTTCAAATAGTTCAACACCGTCGCGCTCGCGTTTGTAATAGCGCAAGCTCAAATCCAGCTTGAGCGGGACATTTTCGCCATCTTTCCACTCGCCCTCATCAATGACCTTCACAAAACCACGCATAGTAACGTTATGCGCATGCGTTGTGCCATCGCCATCCTCAGCTGAGCCTTTGCAAGTGAAAGGGATCAATGTGCCCTCAGTGATATCAAGGGTTTCATAAAGATGTGGGTCAAAACCCTCAAAAGTCATCTTGCACATCAAAGCATTAGCCAAGCGCGCCATGCGCACTTCAATAGGCCCCGCCATTCCGGCGGCTGTGAAATCGCGCGTTGCCACCTCGATTTTGGGCACTTCCACCGCTGAGGCAACACCGGCATAGCCGTAGCCATCGACAAAGGCATTCATGAATTTTAGTAAATCACGCATCAGATTAAGCCCTCCTTAGGCTGTTGGCAAAACCTCAGAAAGGTAGCCGTTGTTGATCATTGAGCGGAATGTGATGTGTTCGGCAGTTGGGGTTTCAACCCAATCATAGTCAAAATAGACTTTGCCAGCTTCCAGCTCTTCAGGAGTGTTGAGGTCAGGATCGGCCCAGCATTTAAAGCCAACCAATGCGCCAACCGTAATCATGCGACGCCCATAGGCGTTCACACCTTCGATCACGTCCTCAAAATAGGTGCGATCTGCATTGCGGTCCACGGCCCAGAAATGGGCTTGCATGATGCTTTCGTTGATCATGTCAGCAACGCGGCGGCGCTTGATGAAGGCCCATTTGGGATCGGCAGACAAGCCGCGATTGCCCCAAAGACGATAGCCATCACGTTGAATGATAGTCGTGACCTCATTTTCATTGAGAATATTGGCGCGTGATGTGGCATCACCTAATGTGAAGTCAATGGCGCGCGCGGTGCCAGTGATCCCATCAATCAAGCGATTAGATGGCGAGTGCCAGAACCCACGTTCCGCATCAGACTTAGCAATAACACCGGCCACACGAGCCGAGGCTGGGCGCACGATCTCTTGGCTTGTCACTGTGTCCCAAACCTTGACCCATGGATCAACCAAATAGATGCGATCTGAGCCAAAGTTTTCACGATATGTGATGGCATCCGCATCGGTTGAATTTGGGCCATCTGCAATGATGATGGCGCGCAATTTGGTCGCAATAGAAACCAATTCCGACACCACGGCTTGTTCTTGGGAAAACTCTGGCACAACGATCAATCGTGGGGAGACTTTGACCACACTTTCAGCGGCCAAAAGGACTTGAAGCCCTAAGGGTGCGCCGGTCACATTATCAATGCCGCCAATGATGTTGCTGAGGGTCGCCGCATCGTCTGCGCCTTCTTCAACACGGATTACAACGACGACAGCGCCAGCTTGATCAAAAATATCGTCAATGGCTGGTGCCAATGTGCCGCTTGCGCCAAGGCCAGCTGCTTCCGAGCGTCGCCCTGCGATCAAAACGGGTGTGTTGAGTGGAAATTTATCGACATCAGCGTCAGGGGCGGTGCCCACAAGACCAATGACCGAAGATCGCACAGTGCGAATGGGGCGTGTGCCGGTGTCGATTTCGACAACTTCAACGCCATGTAAAAACTGCTCAGGCATTAGGAGCCTCCTTGTGTTAGAGCAAGGGCCTCGTTGAAGGCCGTTTCAGCCTGAGCCTTTGCAGACCCAAGCACGGTGGAAATTTGGTTTTCGACGTCTGCGGCATCATCAGGAATGGCAACGATGGCGGCATTGGTTTCGGCTTCGATCACACCAATAAGGAGCGCAACTTGGCGATAGGCAGCGGCTTGTTCACTAATTTGCCCGATTAGCCCCGTGCGGTTTGTGCCACGCGCTTTGGCCTCGCGTGAGATCAGCGCAAGCTCTGCTTCTGATGCACTTTCAGGTACACGCGATATTTCTTCTTTGATCCGATATTCAGCGAGCTTTCCGGCAGAGGTTGAAGCCAGTTTCATGCGATATATTTCTGCAAACGCAGCTACTTTGGTTTTGGCTTCTGCCTTAAGCGCCCGCGCAATCACAGCCCCTGGAATATTCGCGTCACGCGCCTCTTGAGCTGTCCAATTTTGATAGTTTTGGCCATTATGCGTAAAATCTATATTCATCTTAATCCTCGCTTAAAGACTGTTAAGGTTGGTAATTAGTGTAGGCGCGCTATTCGGATTCGATGGATTAGCG
>CALLMA010000112.1 GCA_938008015.1 uncultured Celeribacter sp. | reverse complement strand
CCCAGAAGGCGTACAAATCACACGCCTTGGAGGCTTTGATGCGGGGGAGTGGTGGGTGCAAGATGCAGCAGCGGCCCTGCCTGCTAAGATCTTATCGGCCCAAAAGGGCGAAGATATCTTAGATATGTGTGCCGCTCCTGGCGGAAAAACCATGCAAATGAGCGCAGATGGCGCCAATGTTACCGCAGTTGATGTCTCTCCTTCTCGCATGAAACGGCTCAGTGAAAACCTCGAAAGATGTCAGCTCAATGCGACAACAATAGTCTCGGATGCGCTTGAATTTTCTGGCGGCCCATATGATGCGATTTTACTTGATGCACCATGCACAGCAACGGGCACTATTCGGCGCCATCCCGACCTCCCACATGCCAAAGACGGGTCTGATTTTCAGGCTCTATTTGAGCTTCAAGAGCACATGATCGACCGCGCGTTACGCATGCTCAAACCAGATGGTCGCCTGATTTATTGCACCTGCAGCTTACTCATCGATGAAGGTGAGGAACAAATTAGAGATGCTTTGGAGCGCCATGACGATGTTTTCGTGGATCTCGAAATGCTACAAATTCCCGGCATAGACCCAAGCTGGATAGGCGCCGAAGGCTTGCGCACACGCCCTGACTATTGGCCAGAATTAGGGCATATGGATGGTTTTTTCATCTCGGTCATGAAGCGGCGATCTCAATAAGGGTCGCCACCCCCTCAATTGCGCATCTTAATTTGGCTTTTTGCGCAAACGGATAATCACATCTACGGCAGAAATGGCCATTCCTGCCGGAGGCTCTGGTAATTGTGTGATGGCAAGCTGATCGGCAGGGGCATCCGTTAATGTCCCACTTTCTTCCCAGTAATAATGAGGGTGATCGGTGATATTTGTGTCAAAATAGCTGCGCGCACCATCAACAGTAACTTCTTGCATCAAACCCGCATCACAAAAAGCACGCAATGTATTATAAACAGTCGCAAGAGAAACCTTTTCACCCGTTTCTTGGACGGCCGAAAAAAGTGTTTCCGCGGTGACATGCCGATCATGCCCATCGCCAATCAACAGCATAGCAAGCGACATTCTTTGACGTGTCGGACGCAAAGCACCCCGCGCAAGCCAGCTCTCGGACCGCTTAGGGCAGCATCTATCTAATCGGGTGGGCAAATTCGACATCGCGGACCTACTTTTCTTTACTCATATCCATGTTATCGCAAAACAACCACAACTTTCAAATGGTTTCACAGCTTCGACTCTATTTCTTTATGGAGCCTGAATTACAAGTCATTGCAGCCCACACTCGCTTCAAGCTTGCATCACGAAGCTTCTGAGTGATAAAGAGGAACAAAATCGAAGACAAAAGGTACCTTACCCAATGAGCAACTACCCAACAAGCTTTACAAAAGATGATCTCCTAAAATGCGCCGCTGGCGACCTTTTTGGCCCTGGAAATGCTCAATTGCCTGCCCCACCGATGCTTATGATGGATCGCATTACTGATATTTCAAGTGATGGTGGCGCACATGGAAAGGGCCATGTTCTCGCTGAATTCGATATTACGCCTGACCTATGGTTCTTTGAATGCCATTTCCCAGGAAATCCAATCATGCCTGGTTGCCTTGGGCTAGATGGCCTTTGGCAGCTCACAGGCTTCAACCTTGGCTGGCGTGGCTGGCAAGGCCGCGGCTATGCGCTTGGCGTAGGTGAAATCAAACTCAAATCAATGGTACGCCCAGATTCGAAACTACTCACATATGAAATCGACTTCACAAAAGCTGTTCAAACACGTCGTCTTACGATGGGTGTTGCGGATGGTATCGTCAAAATTGATGGTGAACTCGCATATGAAGTTAAGGATATGAAAGTAGCGCTCTCTGAGAGCTAATATTTTAAGCTAAATATAGAAAATTAAGGAGAAGCCTATGCGCCGCGTTGTTGTCACGGGTCTTGGTGTTGTTTCTGCGATCGGAAATAATGCAGATGAAGTTACCGAAGCTCTAAAAGCTGGTAAATCTGGAATTACTGCCAATGCCGACATGGCAGAGCGCGGTTTTCGTTCGCAAATTGCGGGCAATGTAAAAATCGACATCAAAGAGCATGTCGACAAGCGCGCCCTTCGCTTTATGGGCCCAGGCGCTGCATATGCCTATATCGCAATGAAACAAGCGATTGAAGATGCTGGGCTTTCTGAAGACCAAGTCGCCAATCCACGCACCGGCCTTGTGGCAGGCTCAGGCGGCCCATCGACCTCTGCGATGTATGCGGCGCATCAGATCGTTGACAAATCAGGATCACCGAAACGCATTGGGCCTTTCGCTGTGCCTAAATGCATGAGTTCAACGATCTCTGCCAACCTTGCGACAGCATTCAAAATCAAGGGGATTAACTATTCGATCACCTCTGCTTGCTCAACATCGCTGCATTGCATCGGCAACGCCGCTGAACAAATCATGATGGGCAAGCAAGACATCATGTTTGCAGGCGGTGGCGAAGAGCTTGATTGGTCGCTTTCATGCCTATTCGATGCGATGGGTGCGATGTCGTCTAAATATAACGACACACCTGAAAAAGCCTCGCGTGCTTTTGACAAAGACCGTGATGGATTTGTGATTGGCGGCGGTGGCGGCATTGTTGTTCTAGAAGATCTTGAACATGCTCTTGCACGCGGTGCGACGATTTATGCAGAAGTCACAGGCTTTGCCGCGACATCAGATGGCCATGATATGGTTGCACCTTCAGGTGAAGGCGGAGAGCGTGCGATGCGTCTTGCGATGCAAACTCTCCCAGAAGGGCGCAAAGTCTCTTACATCAATGCGCATGGCACATCGACACCTGTTGGTGATACTGGCGAAGTATCTGCTGTGCGCCGCATTTTTGGCGAAGGAAATGTCCCTCCAATTTCATCAACGAAATCAATGACAGGCCATACTCAAGGTGCAGCTGGCGCATTAGAAGCGATCTTCTGCCTCCTCGCCCTCAAAGAAGACTTCATCATCCCATCGATCAATGTTGAAAACCTTGATCCGGAAATCAACGCCGATGAAATCGCCACTCAAATGGTCGAAAATGCAGGCCTTGATACAGTGATGACAAACTCATTTGGCTTCGGCGGAACAAATGGCTCAATGCTTTTATCGAAATACGTAGGTTAATCTACGCCACAAACTCAATAAAAAGGCTGGCCTCGTTCCAGCCTTTTTTTATGAATGATACTTAAAACCTAGAGTTAACAAACCCTCTTCAAAAGGTTATAAGAAATTCAACTGTCAATTTGAATACTAGAGCAGAGGTAAAAAAATGTTCTCACTTAAAGGAAAACGCGGCCTCATTATGGGCGTCGCTAATGAAAGATCAATCGCCTGGGGCATTGCCAAGGCTTGTGCGGCACAAGGCGCCGAGCTTGCTTTCACTTACCAAGGCGAAGGTTTTGGAAAACGTCTCGCCCCTCTCGCCGCATCTGTTGGTTCTGAGCTTATGGTCGATGTTGATGTCACCAATTCTGAGCAAATGGATGAAGCGTTCAGCAAAATAAAACAGGCATGGGGATCTATTGATTTCGTTGTCCACGCAATCGCTTATTCCGATAAGAACGAATTGACGGGGCGCTTTCGCGATACAACCGTCGAGAACTTCAAAAACTCAATGCACATTTCCTGCTTCTCATTCGTTGATGTCGCAAAGCGTGCAAGTGAATTAATGACCAATGGCGGCACATTGCTCACGCTCACATTTGAAGGCTCAAATAAAGTCGTTCCAAACTACAACGTGATGGGCGTTGCTAAAGCAGCCCTTGAAAGCTCTGTTCGGTATTTAGCAAATGACCTGGGGCCAGAAGGCATCCGCGTCAATGCACTTTCTCCTGGACCAATGAAGACACTTGCTGGCGCGGCCATTGGCGGCGCACGTCGTACATATCGCCACGCAGAAGAAAACGCGCCTTTGCGCTCAAATGCATCGTTAGATTCTGTCGGAGGCACAGCCGCCTACCTTATTTCAGATGCAGGTGCGTTTACGACAGGTGAAATCGTACGTATCGATGGCGGATATCACATTGTTGGAATGCCACAGCTCGAAAACCTATAAGCGGTACGATACATGACAGAATGCGCGCATAATCTGACTATAAAGGCCGTGCTCACGAAAGAGGCTAAAGTCGAAGCTCTCTTAGAAAAGCACCACGCCCTTATGCGCGCATCCAGCCCTGAAGAAAGCTGCCATGTGATGACTGCCGATGAACTACGTGCTTCTGGAGCTATGTTATTTGGCGCATGGGAAGGAAATGAGCTCCTCGCCATTGGCGCCTATAAAGCGTTTTCTTACCATAACGTTGAACTAAAATCGATGCATACAGCTGAAAAGGCACGTGGAAAAGGCATTGGAAAAGTCATTCTAGCCGAGCTGCTAAATCAAGCAAAAAAAGCTGGTGCTCAGCATGCGTATCTTGAAACAGGCTCATGCGAACGCTTTCTTCACGCCCGCATTCTCTATGAAACTCAAGGGTTCCAATATTGTGAGCCTTTTGGGGCGTATACACATGACCCTTGGTCAGTTTTTATGAGTAAATCCCTCTAAGCTCTTGCTCTTCTGAAAAAAAGACGTAAAAGAAAAATCAGCGGTTCCGTAGCTCAACTGGATAGAGCAACTGACTTCTAATCAGTAGGTTGAGGGTTCGAGTCCTTCCGGAATCGCCATATTAGCTCGATAATAATAATACTGCATTCGATGCACCGCTCGTACTCGCGGCATTTGCGTTCAACTCAGAGCGCAACATAAACAACTTTACAAGATCTTCGCGTTTCTCTGACGAGGCAAATTGAGAAACTTCAGAGTCGCCAAAATATTGTTGCGAACGCTTCCGAAACTCTCCTAACTGCTGATCTAAATCAAGGCTAGCAAAGCTCGATGGAAAACCAAAAGCAACTTCAAAAACCTTGCGTATAGCAGGATCTCCCATGACGTTGTACCATCTACCATTGTCAGATGTGGCGCCCGATGCCACTTCTCCGAGACCTCGCTCTATGTTCATTGCAAGGCGCATATCCTCATCAATAGCGCCAATAGCCTGCTCCATCTGTACCAATTGGTATCTTTCAGTGATCTCACTACCAAAGCTTGACTTGAAAGTATTAGGGAGGCCAACTTGCCCAAAACCAAAGGCTTCTGAAAATTCGCGGTAGCGCACATCGCTCATTCGATTTGCTAAAGCATCTCTACTCTCGACACCATCATTCAGAATTTTATGTATAAAGAATTTATTATTAATATCTTCATCTAACCCGAATGCACCTAAGGCAACACTTAGCAATCGCCTATCCTCAACCAGATCATCCGCACTCATTACAGAGCCGATATTTTCTTCAAAATAGTCAACATCCCTTGCAACGCTCTCTGATGCATTGAACGTTGCCTGCTGGGCCTCAATGGTGCGATTTAAAAATAGCCACCCAGCATAACCGCCAAAAGGTATGACAGGTTGAAACGTCATTGATAGCGTGCGGCCGCAAGAAGCCGATCTTCTCGTGTGATAAGGCTCCGCAAATTTTTCAAAACAAGGTAATAGTTCTGCTTTTGCAATTCAGCCGTTGTTTTATCCAAAATTTTCCGACTATCTTCATCTGTAAAAATCTGACTCAATTGTTCGATTCCTCGATTTAATTGAAGCATTCCCTCATCAGGCTTCGCATCGCCAGATAATATAAGCTGCGCAATATAGCACACCCTTCTCACAGGAGTATTGACCTCATCAGGATGGAGCGCATCTGCCAAACGGAGAATATTGGCGTTTGGTGTTACGATTGAAAACTTAGAGCGCTTATCGCCATTTTCAATAACAGCTCCATTCACAAGCACCCTCTCTTTTGGCTTCAACTTCAAAACTAGGCCTGTCATTTTTCACCTCCGGAGTTCAACCCTCTCATAATTGCAGTATTGATCTCAATTAAGGCTGTTTCGTCAGCCATTTTATTAACAATTTTCGAAGTATGAATTAAGGTGAACTTGAAAAGATAAACAATCTGGGCCCTCAATTGCTTAGGCAATTGGTTTGCATCGCCGGAAACATCTCTTGCGAGCACAGTCCATAAACGCCTATTTTCGCTTAGGGCTTTGATATATCGCGGATGATCGTTTTCTTTGTTTTTTGCACTCAAACTCAACTCACGTGTCACTTTTATGAAAGCGTCATATTCAAAGTCGCGATCATGGCGAACAGTTTTTGCCGTGTTGGAATAAGCCATTTTAGCTAGTTGCACAATTTCAATCCTATTATAAATTAACGCTAGGCATCCAAGGATGCCTAGCTAATAAGCTTAACGGAAGAGTGATAGGATAGATTGCGGAGCTTGGTTTGCAATCGACAAAGCTTGAACACCAAGCTGCTGTTGAACTTGCAAAGCTTGCAGCTTCGCAGAAGCTTCTTCCATATCTGCATCAACCAATGAACCGATACCAGATGTAAAAGCATCCGTCAGATTCGAAAGAAATTCAGCTTGAATTTCAATACGCCCGCGCGCAGAGCCAAAATCTGCAGCTGCATTAATTGCTGTGTTGATCAGATCTTCCATAAGATCCAATGAAGTTACAGCACTTGCCGTTGATGTAACATCAATATTACCTAAATCGGAGAGCCCACTGGTAGTATCCAAATCGTGAGCCTTAACAGTAATGCTAGATGAAGTGACTGCACCTGCGTTATCACGATCTAAAGAAGATAAAATATCAACATCAGCAGAGGCGCTGCTAATCATATTTAGACCATTAAATTGCGCTGCATCTACAACCGATTGTATTTGATCTGTTAAAGCAGTGATATCTGTTTGAATCTTTCCGCGATCAACGTTTTCTTCTTGCGCAGCAACAACTTTGGCCTTAACTTCAGTCAACAGATCCGTGATTGTTTCTGCAGCCGTTGAAGCAACGGCGAGAGTAGATTCACCAAGATCCAAGCTTGCAGAAATCGCTTCGAACCCCATTTTATCCGATTCCATAACCTTAGAAATCGCCCAAACTGATGAGTTATCTTTCGCAGTGGCAATTTCCTTACCAGTCGAAATCATATTTTGAGTATCTAAAAGATTTGAATTGATTGATTTCAAAGTTTGTAGCGCAACCATTGCGCCATTGTTTGTCAGAATGCTAGACATTGCATTTCCCTCTTATACACCCGCATTTTACGGAACATTTTTTGATACTTTCGAGCATTCGAAAGCAAACGACAGTCATTCTGACATCTTGCAAGGCTGTGAGTTCATTCCCTGCGCCACCAATCTCAATCAGTGCAAATACACATTCGCCGAAATATGCTAAGAATTTCCTAAGCAATTGGAATAAATTGAGACAATTTTACCTATCCCGCCTCAAACCTTTTTATACATTGAGCGAGAATGCTGAGCAGAAACCGCTTTCACACCATCAATATTATAGGTTTCAAAGGGCGTATCATCATTTGCGATCATCGAAGTTATTTCGCCTTTAACAGTTTTCAAGCTTTCCTCTATTGTTGTGAGTAAGCGATTATTTTTTTTCGCCATCTGATCACAAGAATGCAATTCTTCTTTTGAAAGCCCAGCAGCTTGCAGCTTTTCATAGGCCGCAGTTTTTTCTGCGTATAATTTCTCCAGAAGCTTAAAATCGCATGCTAGAATGGCATCACGCTCTTTTTCTAGAATCGCTTTCAAACTTGGCTGTTTACGAAAAATATCAAACATTATTTACTTCTCTCATTTAAAGAATGGAAAATTTGTTCTGCGAGGCCAATTCCACCCGCTTCAACAATTTTCTTGGAGTATTCTTGCACGAGGAATGAAGCGAATTGATCTTCCCCCGTCCCGCCACCAAACACCTTTGGTGTTTCACCGAATCCTGCGGATTTGAGCATCTCAGCTAGAAAAGTTGCTTCAAGATCTTTGGATAGTTCTTTGAGCCCATCAGCGGGCGCACCCGCATTGTGCATAGGGGGCGGCAAATTCGCGACTGAGTTTATAGACAATTTACAATACTCCAACAAATATAGAATATTTTGATTAAAATGCATGATGGTAAAGAACTGGTAACTATCTTGTAGAATAATGCATTTAGAAAAGAAATTTCCGGATGTATCATATGCAAGAGCTCACACATATACCCAATGCTCATAAAAACGTCAGGGCAACACCTTCGATTGAGGCAGCGGCCAAATCCCAGCCCCTTGAGCATGCGAAAGAGTTTATACAATTCCTTGAAGCGCCCACGCTGGATGAAGCGATGGATGAGGCGGATATTATGTCCACCGAAATCCTTATCGAGCCAGAAACTATCGATCAAATGAATGGCGATGATCTTACTCAAAGTGATGCGGATGAAGAAACATTCATCGATATAGAGATTGCCGTGGCAGAGGATTTTGAGCCAGAAATAGATCT
>CALLMA010000111.1 GCA_938008015.1 uncultured Celeribacter sp. | reverse complement strand
GTGCATGAAAGGCAAGCCATTTTTGAGGCTGATAGGTTAATAGTGCCCATTTATTCCCCTCGAAGTGCCGCTTTATTATCGAGTAGACTGGTTAATTATAAGGGAGATGTTGAACTGATTTCTATTTCTAAAAACACATTTGAAAATTGGTGTGCAGGAGAACCAAATTCTTATTGTATCTGTGCAGCACCTAGCGCAGAAGAAATGTACACAAATATAAAACGCATTTTACGCAAATACATGCTTGAGGGGCCCACAAAGGCCGATTAAGCTCAATATTATTCCATTTCTCAAACTTGATTTCGAAGAGGATATACACTTGGCTGATGAAACAAAAAATCAATCTGATGCAGAACCCACATCTCAGAGCGATGATTTCAAAGATCAAATTGATACCTCCAATTTGCAAGACAACCAAGATCAAGCTGAAAATACTGACGTCGCAGATGAAGACGCCACAGATAAAGACGAGGCTCTCGATCATGAGCCAGATCTTGATGAAACACCTGAGCCTCTTGAAGAAGACGAAAACTCCGAGACGATAGATACTGAAGACACAGCTCCTATTGAGGAAGACGTGGTTTTGCATAAAAAGAAAGCTGGCAAAAAAGGCTTCTTTGGTATGATCTTGGGAGGCGTCATTTGCACCGCTGCTGGATATACTGGCGCGCAATATGTTAATCCCGAAGGCTGGCCTTTCCCTGGCGCCGAAAAAGAAGCCATCGAAATCGCCCTTCAGACACATCAAGACGAAACAACTCAAGCGATTAACGCGCTCAACAAAATGATCACAGAGCAACAAACCGCCATCCAAACGCTCTCCTCGCAACTGAAAGTGCAAAGTGATTTCGTCGATCAAACTCAGCTTTCTGATCGCTTAGGATCACTTAATGGCGAGATATCCGTTCTTGAACAGCGCTTAGATTTTTTTGAAAACCAACCACAAATTCCATCGGAATTATCGCCAGAAGTAAAGCAAGCTTATGAAAATCAGCTTGCTCAAATGCAGCAATTGATCGAACAAGAAGTCAATCGTCTCTCGACTTTGCAACAAAACGCACAAGAAGAAAAACGATCCGCGCAACAAGCGCAAGCTTATAATGCCTTACAGGCCAAAATCGATACAGGCGCAGATTATTCGCAAGAGATTGCCGCATTCGAGAGCGCCCCATCTGTGCTCACCGCTCACGCTCAAACAGGCATTCCAACGCTCGATCATTTGCGCGAAAGCTTCCCTCCCCTCGCAAGAGAGGCCATAAAGCTTTCCTCACAAAGCGCTTATGACAAAGGCGAACAAAATATTTTTGAAAACTTTCTGTATACCCAATTAGGCTTTCGATCGACACAAGCGAAAACCGGAGATACCGTAGACGCCGTTTTATCGCGCGCAGAAGCCTATATAAACAGCAATCAAATTATTTCATCCCTAGAAGAGCTTCAAAACCTTCCAGAATCTGCTCAATCCATATTCAAAGATTGGGAATTCAATGCCCAGCTCAGACTAAGCGCTCTTGAAGCCCTTAATACGCTAAAAGCCCAATAGAAAGGCACCAACATATGATTTGGTCACTTACAAAGATCGTTTGCTTTATTATTATCGTGGCGCTTTTGGCATTGGGCGGGACATGGCTCGCGCAGATCGAGGGCACAACGCTTATTCAGTTTCATACTTATGAATTTAATTTAAGCCCTCTTAAAACGGTTATTTCATTAATCGTGCTCTTTGCGGTCGGCTTCATTATCTACAAAGCTTTAGGCCTTGTGGTCGCTTTTATTCGTTTCTTATTTGGTGATGAGACGGCGCTTTCTCGTTATCTCGATAAAAATCGTGAAAAACGCGGTTATGATGCTTTATCAGAAGGGCTCGTTGCCCTAGCCTCTGGCGACAGTAAAAAGGCGCTATCGAAAGTTGCAAAAGCCGAGCGCTACCTTGGAAAGCCAGAAATCACGAACATTTTAAAAGCACAAGCTGCTGGTGAAATCGGTGACAAGCGCACGCAATCAAAAGCTTATAAAGCCCTCATCAAAGATGAGAAAACACGCTTTATTGGCATCAAGGGGCTGGTTAAGCAAAAGCTCGAACTCGGCGACACTAAAACAGCCTTAAAACTCGCAGAGCATGCACTCGCCATCAAACCACAGCACGTAGAAACGCAAGATACATTACTTAGACTACAAGCCCAATCCCAAGATTGGGGCAGCGCACGCAAAACCCTTTCAAACAAACTCACTCATGGCGCAATCTCAAGAGATATTTATAAGCGCCGTGACGCTGTTTTAGCCTTAGCGCAAGCAAAGCTGCTCTCAGACGATTCTGAGACCAAAAAAACAACAGCCCTTCAAGCCAACAAAAATTCACCCGATCTTATTCCAGCAGCCGTCATGGCCGCAGACACCCATAGCGCTGAAGGCAATCTGCGTCTGGCAACTAAAATTCTTAAAAAAGCATGGAGTGTCCAGCCGCATCCTGATCTTGCCGCCGCCTTTGCGCGGATCGTCCCTGATGAAACGCCGCAAACCCGCCTCAAACGCTTCAAAAGCTTTATCAAAAATAGCCTTGAGCATAGTGAGACAAAAATGCTGCTCGCCGAATTATATCTCGCGGCGGAGAATTTTCCGGAAGCACGCCGCGCTTTAGGCAAATTGAATGAAACAGAACCCACAGCCCGTAGCTTTACGCTATTAGCAGCGATCGAAAGAGGTGAAGGCGCTTGTGAAACAGCTGTTCGCGGTTTTCTCACACGCGCTTTAACGGCCTCAAGAGGCCCGCAATGGGTATGCGATAACTGTGGAAGCATTCATTCTGAATGGCTACCAATTTGCCAAAGCTGCGACAGCCTTGATACTTTAAGCTGGTGCAATCCAGAGCATTCCGAAAACGCAATGCCTCTCGACACCGCTCTATTACCCATGCTGATCGACGCCCCATCGACTGCGGATGCGCAAGAGGTTGATGCGCTCAATCTCCCTGATATTGCAGACATTACAGATGCAAATACTGCGACAAATAGTGACAGTGAAAGCAGTGATGACCATGAAAATGGCGAGAGCAAATCCAACACCTGATCTTAAACGTCATGTGCAAGACTAAAGGAAGGCGCCTCTATTTAAGAGGTGCCTTTTTTATTCGCTCTCAGGCGTGTCGTCGATATATATTTTTCTCATAAGCCTATTGAGCGTTTCTTTCTCGCCCTCATAAGGAAAAAATCATGAAGATTGAAACAAGTAGCTATTTTGGGCACGGATTCCGACACTGGCCCGCCGCATTGTAAAAATTTAATCTTTATTAA
>CALLMA010000110.1 GCA_938008015.1 uncultured Celeribacter sp. | reverse complement strand
GGTCTGCGTTCAGTGCTTTGGCCCATTTTTCAGGATCGTTTTTGACTGAAATATCGATAGAGGCTCCTTTTGTATGAGCCTTTTCCATATTTTTAACGGTGTCTTTTCCAAAGTCTGCGATCAAAGGTTTGCGGAGCCATTTCGGAAGAGCGGGATCTGCCAAGGCGTTCCACTTGTCTTTCTCGAGGTCGATTTTCCTTAAAACCGCATTCACCAAGCCTTTATAGTGGCTTGATCTTGAGCGTTCTTGCATCAAACTGACATAGCCGTTTACGACGCCGTGTGAGGCTTCGCCGGCGGCGCATATTTCATAAACGCCAAGGCGCAGCGCATTGAGAATATGAGGTGATGGGCGCTTTGATAAATGCGGCCCCAACATGCGATCGCACCGGTCAATCATGCGCAAGCATTCGCTGACAAGGCGTTGCGTTCGTGCCTTTGAGGCATTCGGGAGATCACGAATCTTCTTGTGTAAGACTTCAGAGAGGAGTCTTTTTTCAATTGTGACCGCGTCCAGAAGAGCAAGTGCTGCTCTACGCGTTGCGAGGCCTTCGGTGTTTGTTGGTCTTGTATTCATAGGGTGAGGGCGTATATGAATGAGGCCTATGCGACAAGCGATAATAAATATATTTATTAAAGCTTTTATGATGAGATGTAACATCAAACAAAAAAGAGGCCGCGATGAGTGAACCTGATAACCGCGATATATCCATGCTGCCACCTGAAGCTCAGCGCGCATTAGCTGAAGCTGAAGAACGAAGAATTGCGGAAAAAAAGCAATCTGAGAATCAGCCAGTTGAGCTCGGTGGACGAGACGGCCCAGAGCCTGTGCGATTTGGCGATTGGGAGAAAAAGGGTATAGCTGTCGATTTTTGAGCCATGCTCGATCGATTTAGCGCCGCTTTTTCGCGCGTAAGGTTGGATCTGCCTCACTTGGATCTTCAGGCCAAGGGTGCTTGGGATAGCGCCCCCTCATATCTTTGCGAACATCTGCATAAGATGTTTGCCAAAATTTCGGCAAATCCATCGTGGTTTGCACAGCGGAATGAGCGGGAGACGTTAAGACAACGCGCAAAGGATTTCCTGCGATAGTAGGATGAGTTTTCGTTCCAAACATTTCTTGCAAGCGCGCTATGATTTCCGGATGATCGCCACTGTAATCAATTGGAATTTTGCGCCCAAGGGGTGTTTCAAACGAGGCTGGCACTTCGCGATCGAGCTGCTGCAATTCTTCCCAACTCAGGCGTGCTTTTAGGGCTTCTGTTATATCAAATTTGCGGATCTCGGCTTCTGTTTTAATGCCGGATATATAGGCTTCTAGCCAGTCGTCTAAATGCGATATTAAATATTCATCGCTGAAATCTGGGAGTTGCTCGCTCAATAAACGCACGCGCGCTATAAATCTTTTGGCATTCTTGCTCCAAGGCAAGCCAATTTGCTTGAAGCCTTCGAGGGCCGCTTTTGAGAGCGCATTATTGGGCGCATTGTGCCATATGCGATCCTCAAACGTGATTGCGCCAAGTGTTTCGCGTTTGCGCGCGATGACTTTTCCTTCGCGGCGCGACCATTCACAAATATCATGCCAGTTGATATTTTTATGAAAAAGGCCTCGTATTTCACTTTCAGTAATCGAGATAGCTTGCCGGATCGTGGCGTCTTTAGTCTCGCCATTGGTATCGGTTACGATGAGCAGTCGCTGATTTGATAATTCATCTTCGATTGGCAGCTTTGCTCCCTTGCCGCCACTTAAAATATAACGCGCCTCATTACCTTTGCGTCTTAGCGCAATGCGGTCGGGGTAGGCGAGTGCGGCCATTTCTGCGAGAGATAGATCGTCTATCTTGTGAGTTTTTGGAGCGAAGCGTCTTAAACGCTTTGCCTCCTTGCGGATGTGCTCAATAGCGCCCCTTTGTTCTTTGGTTGGGGATGCTATGGCACGAATGCGTAGATTTAGGTCTACTTTGCGAGAGCGGATGGGATCGCGTGCATTGAGCAAGGCAGCAAGATCGGCGGCTTGCGTTCCTGCCTGTGTGAGCATGTGCGCGAGGCGCGGATGCAGAGGTAATTGGGCTATGTCTTCGCCATGAGGCGTGATTTTATTGTCTTGATCTAAAGCGCCAAACATTTTGAGAAGGTTGCGGGCTTCTGATAATTGGGTTTTTGGGGCTGGGGTCAGAAACGCGAGATCTGAGCCATCGGTCCCCCATTTGGCAAGTTCTAACGCAAATCCTGATAAATCGGTTATTTCAATCTCTGCAGGGGGGAAGGCTGGCATTGCCCCTTCTTCGCCTTTGCTCCACATTCTGTAGCAAACACCTTCTTGAACGCGCCCTGCGCGCCCTTTGCGCTGTTCTGCTTCTGCTTTTGAGACGCGCTCCGTCACAAGCCGTGACATTCCAGAGCTTGGATCAAATTTGGCGCGTCGTGCTTTGCCCGTATCCACGACGATGCGCACATCTTCGATTGTAAGTGATGTTTCCGCAATCGATGTCGCGAGCACGATCTTGCGCCCTGATTGGCTCGGGGCAATAGCGGCGCGCTGGGCTGCGAAATTCATCGTGCCAAAAAGCGGATAAACGCCACAATCCGAAGGGATGTTATTTGCTAATAATTTCTCGACATTTCGGATCTCCCGCTCTCCCGGCAGAAAGACCAAAGCTGACCCTTTTTCTTCTGAGATGGCTTGCAAAATAAGATCCGCTGCGGCCTGTTCAAAGCGTTGCGTTTTGTTGAGAGGTTTTTTAAGCCAGCGCATTTCAACAGGGAAGGCGCGGCCTTTCGATTGAATGATTGGCGCATTATTCAAGAGCTTTGCAATGGGTGCCGCATCTAAAGTGGCTGACATGACAAGGAGTGTTAAGTCATCACGCAAAGCTTCCGTTATTTCCCATGTTAAGGCGAGGCCGAGATCCGCATTAAGGGAGCGTTCATGGAATTCGTCAAAAATGATGGCGCTATATTCGGAAAGTTCCGGATCTGATTGGATGATCCGCGTTAATATACCTTCGGTGACAACTTCTATTTTTGTATGTGGTGAGATTTTGGTCTCGCCCCTCATACGGTATCCGACTGTTTGTCCGACTGTTTCGCTGAGGCTTTGTGCCATTCGCTCTGCGGCGGATCGGGCGGCAAGGCGGCGCGGCTCTAGCATGATAATCTTACGGCTTTGACTTTGCATGAGCGCAAGGGGAATGCATGTTGTTTTCCCAGCGCCAGGAGGGGCCATAAGCACCGCTCGCTGATGCGTTTCGAGGGCGCTTAGGAGGTCGGGGATGATGTCGTGGATGGGAAGTTTTATATCAAACATATCCTTTTATGGGCATATTTTACGAGGATTTAAAGAGTGTGCAGTCAATATCTTGATATAAATAGGGGCGCATAAAATATGCACCCCTCTATCGTCTTAATGAAAAGATTTGATATGCGTGTTAGCCTTTATAAAATTCAGGATAGGCTTCCATCCCAAGCTCTGCTTTATCGAGGCCAATAATTTCAGCTTCTTCACTCACTCTAATCCCGCAGACTGTTTTAAGAATGAGCCATAAAATGCACGAAACGATAAAGGTAAAGAGGCCGATGCACATGATGCCATAGGCTTGAATGCCAAGTTGCTTGAGGTCGATAAAGCTCTCTGATGTTGAAAAGGCGACGGCGAGCGTTCCCCAAATGCCGGCAATAAGGTGGACAGGGATTGCGCCAACAACATCATCAATTTTCAGCTTATCAAGCAAAGGAACTGTGAAAACCACGATTATACCGCCTGCGCCGCCAATAAGAAGTGCGCCAAATAGGGAAGGTGCGAGAGGTTCGGCTGTGATGGAAACGAGGCCAGCTAACGCCCCATTGAGAACCATGGTGAGATCCACTTTTCCGAAAAGCACTTGTGTTGCAATTAAGCAAACGAGCGCACCTGACGCTGCCGCCATATTGGTATTGGCGAATATACGGCCCACATCCGTGATGTCACCGACAGTTCCTGCGGCGAGCTGTGAGCCGCCATTGAAGCCAAACCAGCCCATCCACAAGATAAATGTGCCTAGTGTTGCGAGGGCTAGATTTGATCCTGGCATTGCTTGTGGCCGGCCGTTTTTATATTTTCCAAGGCGTGGGCCGAGGATGATAGCGCCTGCGAGTGCCGCAAATCCACCAGCAGCATGGACAAGAGTTGATCCTGCAAAATCTGAGAAGCCAATTTCATCAAGGAAGCCGCCGCCCCATTTCCAAGATGCTTCGATGGGGTAGATGAAGCCTGTTAAGACGACAACGAAGAAGAGGAATGGCCATAGTTTGATGCGCTCAGCTAAAGTGCCTGATACGATTGATGCGGTCGTCGCGCAGAACATGAGCTGAAAAAAGAAATCCGAGGCAACGGAGGCGTAGCCCAGATCTGCAGCGCTTGCATCAAGGCCCACAGGCTCTAGGGAGGTGGTTGAAAAACCTCCTAAAACACCTTTGATGATCCAGCCATCATCGCCTGGATACATGAGGTTAAAGCCCACCAGCCAATACAGAATTGCGGCGATAGAGAAGAGGGCGACGTTTTTGATAAGCTGCATTGTAACATTTTTGGAGCGCACGAGGCCGGCTTCTAGCATCGCAAATCCCGCGGCCATCCAAAAAACAAGAAAGCCGCCCACCAAGAACAAAAGTGTCGTCATGATATATGGGCCAATTGTGTCGAAGTTCGCGGCGGCATTATCTTGGGCATGGACGGTGAGGGGCGCGATGCCTGCCGCCATTGTGGCGAAGAAGAGTTTGTGTAGACCCATAATATTCTATCCTTCTTTATTGCGCATTTGTGCCATGAGGTTTGGCTTTGGTTGGCATTTCAGCGCGTCTGATAAACGTTGAGATGGGTCGATGAGGTGAGTTTTTGAGGATTCTCGCAAGTTTTTGGCGAAGGTAAGCGGATACCAAAAGCTGATTTGCGCTTAAAAAATGCACAAATATTTACATATGATCAAATTTTAGGCAAGGGGCGGATGCTTGCTAACGTGTGAAATGGTTCTCAACATTTGCAAAAGAACAGTATATGACTCACACTCAAAGAACATAAAAGAATGTCATATAGAGCAGATTGATGGGCGATAATAAAAAAACGCTTCCGCGGCCTCAGGGACGCAAACGTATTGTAGCAACGAAAAGGGCGCCAAAGCGCCAAGCCGCACGCAAAAGGCCACTCAAAATATGGGCCTTTCTTTCTTTGCTGAAGGCAAAGCCTGCACGCAAAAAGAAAGTCGTTCGAAAAAAAGCGCACAAATCCAAGCCATCTCAGGCTTCTATTCGCAAAGTCGGATTTATGCGTCGGATGTTGCGAGCGGTGATGCGTTTCTTTTGGGTTATTTTTTCGCGGTGCTTTATTGCGGGAAGCTTGGTGTGCGCTCTCGTTATCGCCTATCTTTATTCGACTTTGCCTGAATACGAGGCTCTTTTTGACGGCAGGGCCCATGGGTCTGTCACAATGCTGGATCGTGATGGGCAAGCTTATGCATGGCGTGGTGAACAATTTGGCGGCTATATAACAACAGACACTGTTTCAGATTATCTCAAACACGCAATCGTCGCGACAGAAGATAAGCGCTTTTATAAGCATCTAGGTGTTTCACCGCGAGGGATTGCTTCTGCTATTCGCATCAATATGCGCGAAGGAAGAGGGCCTTTATCAGGCCATGGTGGGTCGACACTGACACAGCAAACAGCGAAATTGCTCTGTTTGGGTGTGCCGTATGATCCGCAAAGCTGGAAAAATCAAGCGGCCTATGAAAGCGATTGTCGACGTGGAACATTGGCACGCAAACTCAAAGAAATGTTTTATGCCGTTGCAATGGAATTGCGTTACAGCAAGGATGAAATTCTCTCTATATATATGAATCGAGCCTATTTAGGGGCTGGAGCGAATGGCTTTGAGGCGGCGGCGCAACGCTATTTTGGCCGGTCTTCCGCAGAGGTAAATATTGCGCAAAGTGCGATGCTGGCCGGCCTTTTAACGGCGCCTTCACGGTATGCGCCAACAAATAATTTGAAACGCTCACAAGAACGCGCCGGTGTTGTGCTGCTTTTATTAAATCAGCAAGGCTATATCAGCGATCAAGAGCGCGCGGATGCAAAGGCGCACCCTGCCACTTTATCTGAAGCTGCAAAGAAGGTTGCGGGCGGTTATTTTGCGGATTGGGTGATGGGAGCCGCGCCGGACTTTTTGACGCGCGAAACCACTGAAGATGTTATCATCAAAACGACGTTTGATCCCAAAATTCAAACGGCGGCTGAAGAGGCGATGACATGGGTATTCGACAATAAAGTGCGCGAAGGCTCTAAAGCGCAGGCGGCGATTGTTGTGATGTCTGCTGATGGGGCGGTGCGTGCTATGGTCGGAGGAAGAGCGCTTAAAGTCAGTGGTGAATTCAATCGCGCGGTTCAGGCAAAGCGTCAACCTGGCTCCGCTTTTAAGCCGTTTGTTTTCGCAACAGCATTAGAAATGGGAAGCCAATATAATAGTGTCATCGTTGATGAACCTATCACTCTTCAAATCGCGGGATCGAAAAACTGGTCGCCACAAAATTACGATCGTAAATTTCATGGGCCCGTCACCCTAACTGAAGCCCTTCAATCAAGTTACAACATCCCCGCAGTCAAATTGATGCAGCAAACGGGAGTGGAAAATAGCCGAACAGTTGCCCAAATGTTTGGGATTGAAAGTGATCTGGCTCAAGGCCCTGCTTTGGCGCTGGGCGTTTCAGAAACGACATTGCTTGAGTTGACTGGAGCTTATGCAGGCATTTTAAATGGAGGCACGTCTGTCACGCCATATGGCCTGACGTCCTTGCGCCTTCAAGGAGATACTGAACCTTTGATGGGCCAAGAAGGCGGCTTAGGAGAGCGCGTGATAACGCCAAACTCAGCCCGCCAGCTCATTTACATGATGCATCAAGTTGTCGAAAGAGGCACAGGGCAGCGCGCAAAAGTGCCTCATCTTGAACTCGCAGGCAAGTCTGGAACAACTCAAGCCGCGCGAGATGCTTGGTTTGTAGGGTTTTCTGCTGATTATGTTATCGGTGTTTGGATGGGCTATGATGACAATCGCTCGTTGAAAGGCGTCACGGGGGGTGGGTTGCCTGCTGAGATTTGGCAACGTACCATGGCTCAGATTCATAAAGACCTTCCCAACAGGCCTTTGCCGATGATCCGCCCTGACGCTTATCCACAAGTCCCAAGAGAGCCCGAACCGAATGCGCAATCATCGGATCCATTGGAGGGTGCGTTTCAAAATATATTCGATAAAATTTTTGGCAGGTGATATTTTTGCGGAGAAAAATAACCCTTAAAATTTGAGATAACCTTTCATCTAATTTTCTTTTGTAGGGCATTTAAGATAATGATTTAGATAGATAAAATTCTATATGATAACCTTAATTTAAATTTCATCCCCTAGTTTGGTGTCTATAGCAAATTGGGGTGGGAATATGCAGACGGGCAATAAAGGCACAATCATCATAAAAAAGAAAAAAGTCGTGAGTGGGGATGGCCATCATGGCGGGGCGTGGAAAGTCGCATATGCGGATTTCGTAACGGCCATGATGGCATTTTTTCTTTTAATGTGGTTGCTCAATGCGACCACGGAACAACAAAGAAAAGGCCTTTCAGATTATTTTCATCCGACGATCGCGGTCAATCGCATTTCGGGCGGAGGGGATGGCGCCTTTAATGGTGATAGCGTTTTCACGGATGAAACTTTAGCGCGCTCAGGGACGGGGGCAGATAAAGCCAACCAAAACTTATCCGAAAGTGAAAGCGAAAGCCGCATTCAAGAAGATAAAATTTTTACAGATGTTCAAAACAGGTTGAGTGCTTTTGATGGCGAGAGCATGGTTGCAGATGACGTATTGCGCCACATCGTGACTCGAGTGACAGATGAGGGGCTGATCATTGAAATTTTTGATCTTGATGAGGAGCCGCTCTTTGTCGCTCAAACAAGTGAACCAACTGAGATAACGCATGTTTTGACAAAAATGATCGCAGAAGCCATTGTATTTGTTGAAAATGATATCGCCATTTCAGGATACGTGAAAACAGAGCCTTATGTGGTTGCCAATAGAGATTTGTGGTCGCTTTCCGTAGGTCGCGCCGATGAAATGCGTCAGCTGATGTCGTCTCATTCGATACAAAATGAAAAAATGCGCAGAATTACAGGCCATTCAGACCGCCAGCCCGTTGTTGAGGATGTCCTTTCAGTGAGAAATAATCGTCTTGAAATCATACTCCTTCGAAATAAAATATGATTTTTAGAAAATCCATTCCTTTTTGTTAGTCCAAAATTAAGTATCTTTCTGCATGCTAGAAAAAATATTTCGATTGCAAGGCTACAGAAGGGTACTTTTCTATGACAATTTCTTCATCCATGAATGCCAGTGTGGCAGGGCTGAATGCAAATGCAACACGCCTTGCGACAATATCGGACAACATCGCGAATTCAGGAACATACGGTTATAAGCGCGCAGATGCGACATTTGAATCTTTTGTGATTACGGGATCACAAGGATCGGGCACTTATTCCGCTGGTGGTGTAAGAGCCATTACATCTCGCAACATTATAGAAAACGGGGGATTAGTTGGAACATCCAATGCTACCGATTTAGCCGTTTCAGGGCGAGGGATGCTGCCTGTTTCGCTCGAATCATCGATTGAAAACGCTGGTGAAACCCCCTTCATGATGACAACGACGGGCTCCTTCAATTTAAATGAGGATGGGTATCTGACAACAGATTCTGGCTTGGTTTTGCTTGGTTGGCCTGCAGATAGAGATGGCATTGTTCCCAATTTCCCACGCGATTCGATCACTGGGTTGCAGCCTGTTCAGGTGAGCGCTCAGCAGCTTGAAGGAAATCCAACAACGCAGCTGAACTTAGGAATCAATTTGCCTGCTCAGCATAATAATGATGTCCTTACCTCGTCTATTGAGTACTTTGGAAATCTCGGTTCTTCTGAGACGTTAAGTGTGACATTCACGCCAACCGCGCCAAATGCTTGGGATATTATGATCGAAGATTCTGCACAAGGAAATGCAGTGATTGGAGAATTTGCGTTAGTCTTTGATGATACGCGTGGCAACGGGGGCACATTGCTGAGTGTTACACCTCAAGGTGCGAATCCTGCAGGAGCAGTATATGATCCTGTTGAGGGCAGTTTGTCACTCAATGTCGCGGGTGGCCCCTTGTCTGTAACGATAGGCAAGCCGGGGGATGTTGAATCTCTTACACAGCTATCCGATATTTTTGCGCCAACTCGCATCAATAAAGATGGTTCGCCTATAGGCAATATGACGGCCCTCAATGTTGATGGCTCAGGCAATGTGATTGCGACTTATGATACAGGTTTTTCAAACACTTTATACCAAATTCCACTTGTTGATGTGCCTAATCCAAACGGCTTGCGATCACTCGATTATGAAACTTACCAAGTCGGCTCTGATTCAGGCGCATTTTTCTTATGGGATGCAGGAACAGGGCCAACAGGAACCGTTTCGTCCTTCACGCGAGAGGGATCGACGACGGATGTGGCCGCAGAACTCACCGATTTGATTCAGACGCAACGAGCATATTCATCCAATGCGAAAGTCATCCAGACGGTCGATGAAATGCTACAAGAAACAACAAATATCAAACGATAAAATACTGGCTTGAGTAAAGGAGAGTAATTGTGAGTATATCTAATGCCATGGCGAATGCTCTCTCAGGATTGAGCGCAGCGTCAAGATCAGCTGATGTCGTTTCATCTAATGTGGCAAACGCCCAAACGATAGGCTATGGCCTGCGGGGGGTTGAGCTGAATTCACAGATATTGGGGCGCGATGGTGCGGGCGTAAATGTGACGGCCATCACGCGCTCTTATGATCCCATATTGACACAAGAACGCCGCTTTTCAGACGCGCAAGTCGCCTCTTCGCAAGCGCATGTAGACTTTTATAATGCTTTTTCGAGATCCATCGGGCAAGTTGATCAATTTGATTCAATAACGGGGCGAACGATCGGCCTAGAATCAGCATTGGTTGAGGCTGCGGCCTATCCCCAATCCCAACCGCATTTGATGAATGTACTGCACGAAGCCTCCGGATTAGCATCGCAAATTCAGGACGCTAGTAAAGAATTGAGCCATCAAAGAAATCTTGCAGAGCAAGGTATTTCCGATTCGGTCGATTTTCTTCAAAACGCCTTGAATCAGGTTGCAGATCTTAATGCGTCTATTCAAAGCGCGAAGGCAAATGGTGTTGATGCTAATTCTTTTATCGACCAACGCCAAGTCGTTATTGATCAAATTTCTGAGATTATTCCGGTAAAAGAAGTGATCAGAGATAACGGAAGCGTTTCGCTTTATACACCTGGCGGCGCAATGCTTATCGATTCTCAAGCCGCAAAGATTGGGTTTTCGCCTGTGACAACGCTGACGCCTCATATGACAATTGGCGGTTTGCTTTCAGGCTTAACGATCAATGGCCAATCCGTTTCGCTAGATGCGAATCGTGGGCCAATAGCTGGCGGTAGGCTGGCAGCCTTGTTCGATTTGCGCGATCGTATTATTCCTGAAAGCCAGCAACAGCTAGATGCCGTTGCGAGGGATTTAATCGAACGCTTTTCGAGTGCTTCCGTTGATCCGAGCTCAGCATCATCTGGGATGGGGGTTTTTACGGATTTTGGCAATGCATTTGATCCTGCGGATGAGGTGGGCTTAGCAAGTCGCATTTCGATTAATGATGTGATCAATCCTGATGCGGGAGGCGATTTGTGGAAACTTCGTGATGGGGTTGGTGCCACGTCAGAAAATATAAATGCAGATTCGAGCATTTTGTCTAATATGATCAAAACGCTATCTGAGCCGCGAGTGGTTGCTTCGGGGGGCTTTTCTTCGCAATCATTTGGGGCGGCAGCCCTTTCAGCGGAGCTCTATTCTAATTCTGAGACGCGGCTTTTCCAAAATGAAAATACACTGGCGGGCGCATCCGCGCGGCAAAATGTATTCCTATCTGAGGAACTCGCAAAAGGCGTCGATACAGACCAAGAAGTGCAAAAACTACTGGTAATCGAACGTAATTATTCGGCCAATGCCAAAGTAATCGACACTGTTAAAACATTAATGGATCAACTGTTAGGAATTGTATGATGTCTGTAATTTCATTTGGAGATATGGCCTCTACCTTGCGAAATATGCGGGCAACCTCAGTTGCAAAGCAGCAATTACATCAAGCAGGTCAAGAAATTTCAACGGGATTGAAAGCGGACTTGAGGCAATCGGTATCAGGAAATTTTGCGCCTCTCTCGCACATTGATCGATCTTTGCGCACTTTATCGTCATACTCTTATGTCATAATAGAAGCCGGCCATATTGCGCAGACGATGCAAAACGGATTGGAAACTATCGCAAATCACGTCAGTCAATCCGGAGCGAGTTTGATCACGGCGTCTGCATTATTTGATACAAACGGACTTTCAATTCAATCCAATGATTCAGCTTCACGCTTAGAGTCGGTTATAAATACCTTGAATACCCGCGCCAATGGCCGTGCAATCTATTCGGGCCAATCGACCTCGCAAGCGCCATTTACATCTGCAGATGATCTTATGAATGATGTCCTCGGCGCGATTGCAGCAGCAGGGGCCGTGAATGCAAATGATATGATGACGGTCATTGATACATGGTTTGATGATCCGTCAGGAGGCTTTGCGACAACCTCATATCTTGGCTCAACATCGCCAAGATCGCCTCTTCATATTTCAGAAAGTGATGTTGCTAAGTTTGAATTTACGGCCAATGACGATAGCATTCGACAAGTTTTAAAAGGCTTGGTTGCTGGGGCTGTCGTGTCGCAATCTGCGCTTCCATCATTTGAAGAGAAATCGAAATTGATGCAATACGCTGGGCAAACTTTGCTCGGCGCAGAGGCGCAGCTTTCAAAGGCGAGGGCGAATATCGGCACGCTGCAAGAAAGGGTTGAGGAGGTTTCTGTTGCCAATCAAGCACGTCGTTTTGGCTTTGAGGCCGCAAAATCTGAAATTGTTTCAGCCGATATTTATGAAGCCTCAACACGGTTGAACCAAGCCGAAGTTCAGCTTGATCTCGTCTATTCGATTACGGCAAGAATGTCTCGATTATCACTGGCGGATTATATTTAATGATTAAGAAAATTGTAGCTTATACTTTTTTATTGTTGCTTTCTGGGGCCCTGTCTGCGGCTCCAATTCGCTTGAAAGACATGGTTGAATTTGATGGCGTGCGTGGCAATGATCTGGTCGGCTATGGTTTGGTCGTTGGCTTGAATGGCTCTGGTGATGGAATTCGAAATGCGCCTTTTACGGAAGAAATTATGTCCAATATTTTGGAGCGGTTGGGCGTTAATATTACGGGTGAACAGTTTCGGCCAAAAAATGTCGCCGCGGTTTTTGTCACGGCGGATTTGCCCCCTTTTTCGCGCATTGGGTCTAAGATTGATGTGACCGTCTCCGCCATTGGCGATGCAAAAAGCCTTTTGGGCGGTACGCTGATTATGACGCCTCTTAATGCTGCAGATGGTGAGATTTATGCGGTGGCACAAGGCACGATTATTGCGGGGGGGGCTGTGGCAGGAGGGGAGGCGGCGCAAGTTGTTCAAGGCGTGCCAACTTCTGGTTCTATTCCTGCTGGCGCGCGTGTTGAACGCGAGATTGATTTTGACTTTACAAAATTAAAAACAGTTCGCTTGGCCTTGCGGGATCCCGATTTTACAACTGCACAAAAAATTGAACTGGCCATTAACGCATCATTTGGTAGCGAAGTATCGGAAATGCTTGATGCGGGCACGGTGCGCGTAAATATCAATGCGACAAAGGCGCGATCACCCGCCCATGCCTTGGGGCAGATTGAGAATATCCTTGTCGAACCTGAACGCAAAGCGCGCGTTATTGTGGATCAGCGCTCTGGTACAATTGTTATGGGAGAAGACGTCAGAATTTCGCGGGTTGCTGTGAGCCAGGGGAATTTGACTTTGCGTATTCAAGAAGCGCCGATTGCTGTGCAACCAAGCCCATTTTCAGATGGGGAGACAATTGTTGTGCCGCGCACTCAGGCTGCAATTGAAGAAGAACCAGGCATTGGCCTAGCTGAAATTAATGAAGGAACATCTTTATCGGAAGTTATTGCGGGCCTTAATGCTCTGGGAGTCTCCCCGCGAGATATGATCGATATTTTAAAGAGCATTAAGGCAGCAGGCGCGTTACACGCTGAATTTATTGTCAATTAAGCGTGTAGATTGGTGGTTAGTGCACGCTCACGGGTGCTAAATCATTTTGGCGGGCAAGAGTGAAAGCGAGCTTTCTATCTGCGACAAGCGCGATACGCTGCCCTTCTTCATCGTTTACCGAATAGAGGACATTACAATCGCCAACTTTATTTTGCACTTGCAAAGGCAATTCCTCGATATTTACTTCGCGCACATAAACGATTTTAGAGGTATTAATATCTGATACTTGGTCAATTTCGAGCATGTTATTCACGATTTATCCTCTCTTGATTTCGATTGTTTGGACTACGGCATCTGGCAAAGATTGAATGAGATCAATATGTAGTAAGCCATTTTCCATTGATGCACCGGAAACTTCAACGCCGTCTGCAAGAACGAACGATCTCTGAAATTGCCGCCCTGCGATGCCGCGATGCAAGAATACTCTTTGGTCGGTCTCTTCTTGCAATCTACCTCTTACGAGGAGCTGACGATCCTCTAATGTAATAACGATATCATTTTCAGCAAATCCAGCTACGGCTAAAGAAATTCGGTATTGATTTTCACCGGATTGCTCGATGTTGTAAGGCGGATAGGCTCCACCATCAGTTTTTGCTGTGCGTTCAACGAGACGCTCTAATTGATCAAATCCTAATAAAAAAGGATGAGCTCCAAAACTTACTTTTGTCATAACATGCCCTTTACTTCTAAGCGACCTGTGTTTCTTATTCGGCCCCATTTTTTGGCGACCTCATATATGAAATATGGGCAAGTTAATTTAAATTTCAAGATATCTTTATACTATACGGTTAACTATTGGGCTGATATTGAATAGTAAAATTGAGTGTTTCGTTTATACCATATTTCAATAGATCTATAATAAGGCAGTTAGATGAATTCTTCGACGCGTATGAATAAACTTGATGTTTTGCAGGTGAAAGTGGAAGTTTTGCGTGCTGAACACCAAGATTTGGATGCCGCAATCACTGCCCTTGAAGAGGCTTCGCATTATGATGCTTTGCGCATAAAGCGTTTAAAAAAGCAAAAATTGGCCCTTAAAGATCAAATCGTTTCTATAGAAAATCAGATGACACCAGATATTATTGCTTAAAATGATTTCTCTGATATAGATTTCATTGAGTTGTAGCACGATAAGGGTTCGATTTAGTGGATGTAAAAGTTGGAATCATAATGGGAAGCCAATCGGATTGGCCGACCATGAAAAAAGCAGCTGATATTCTTGAAGAACTTCAGGTTCGCTATGAGAAAAAAATTGTATCAGCGCATAGAACGCCAGATCGTTTGTGGGACTATGGGATGAACGCCGCAACACGTGGCTTGCAGGTGATTATTGCTGGAGCCGGCGGAGCAGCACACCTGCCAGGGATGATGGCGTCTAAAACGCGCATACCTGTTATAGGGGTGCCGATACAAACGAGAGCTTTGTCTGGTGTTGATAGCTTGTATTCGATTGTTCAAATGCCCAAGGGTTTTCCTGTAGCGACAATGGCTATTGGTGAGGCAGGGGCTGCGAATGGTGGCTTGATGGCTGCGGGTATTTTAGCTCTCCAAGATGCAGAGCTTGCAAATAGGCTAGATCAATGGCGCACTCAGCTCGCGCTTTCAATTGCGGATGAACCTCGAGATTTATGATATACACATGTTAGAAAAAAATTCAGTCATTGGGATATTAGGCGGCGGGCAATTGGCTCGGATGCTGTGCGTGGCGGCTTCTAAATTGGGGTTTCAAACGCATATTTATGAGCCAGATGCATCTGCACCCGGCTCGCAAGTTGCAAATGTGACAACAACGGCATCGTATGAAGATCAAGAGGCGCTCGCAGCTTTTGCTAAGAGTGTCGATGTGATTACTTATGAGTTCGAAAATATTCCAGCGGCAACGCTAGATTATTTGGAGCGCTATAATTCGATTTATCCGAATAGGAAGGCGCTCGAGGTTTCTCAAGATCGATTGGTTGAGAAAGAATTTTTGCAAAGCCTTGGGCTGCAAGTGGCCCCTTATGCAGCCTTTTCTTCTCGCGATGAGTTCCTTCATGCTGTGCAGCATATTGGCGTCCCTTCGATCTTGAAAACAAGGCGCTTTGGGTATGATGGCAAAGGGCAAGCGCGCGTTTTAAAAGCGGAACAAGCTGATGCCGCGTTTGACGATATGAAAGGGGCCCCGTCTGTTTGTGAAGGGTTCGTTGATTTTGTCTCCGAAATTTCAGTGATTGCGGCGCGTGGGCAAACAGGTGAAATCGCCTGTTTTGATCCCGGTGAAAATATACATAGAGACGGCATTTTACATACAACAAGCATTCCTGCTAAAATTAGCGCTTCTCAGCGGATGGATGCGGTTTTAATGGCGTCAAAAATTTTGAATGCCTTGGGGTATGTTGGTGTTCTCGGAGTTGAATTTTTTGTCACGAAGGCTGGGCTTGTTATAAATGAAATTGCACCACGCGTTCACAATTCAGGCCATTGGACGCAAAATGGTTGTATTATCGATCAATTTGAGCAGCATATTCGTGCGGTTGTCGGCTATCCGCTTGGCAATGGGGAACGTCATTCAAATGTGGAGATGACGAATTTAATTGGCACAGATATAAATGATGTGATGCAATATGCGAATGACACGCAGGTTGCGATTCATTTATACGGCAAGGCCCATGTCCGAGCGGGGCGAAAAATGGGGCATATAAATAGAGTTTTAGGTCCTGCTTACACGAAATAGACTAGAAATTCGCGCGCGCTGGAAGGGAATGAGTGTGACCTGACCGCGAATTTTCGCGCTTATATAAGGGGGTCGTTGCATTTGACTCTCTTTGTGAGGCGGCAAAAGCGGTGCTTACCTTATGATTGAATTCATTCCAGCTCATCGTGGCCTTATTCCCTGCGTAGCCGTGATAATAAGATTTTCCCGTTGCGCTCGGCAGGCCTGCCCAAATTTTTGATAGATTATGCATGAATTTCTTTTGTGATAATTCCAGCTTTAGAAAATCTTGAATCCCAGCTTCTTTGAACAGCTCCATAGCGAGCATATCTTGGACTTCAGGAGAGAATTTTGCTGTAAGCGGCGTGTCGGTCGCTTTGACGAGCCTCTTTAGTGTTTTTGGAATAAATTGATAGCGCCCAATGGCATGGTTTTGACGGGGTGTTTTGCTGATCCAATCATAAATTTCTTTTATCGACATTTGGCTCGGCTTTTTATTTGGTTTTATACGAGCACTATAGACAACTGCATCATACCCTGCAGGCCCTGCTTCGGCCTGCGCAATGATATCTTTAAGTTTCTTGATGCCGTGAGGATATCGAGCTTTTTGTTGCGGGGGAGTCTCAAAGCGTGGCTTGGAGGCTTGAGGGGGCAGAAAATACTGTTTTCCAGAAAATAGACTCCCATTTTCAGAGGCCACTTGCTCGCGCTGTGTGGAATTCACAAGAGGGGTGGGTTTGTTGCCAAGTAATGGCGGATTACTTGAAAAATAGGGCTCAGCGGATATCGAAGTCCCTATGAAAAGTAATATCTGAAAAAGGAGCGTAAAGCGCGCGGGCAGTCTATAATGCATAATCTCAAACTTTAATTGTTGTTATGAGATGATATTTTCAAATTCTTGATATTTGATTGATAGAAAACTTTTACTGAAGTCAAAATGGAACCCAAAAGCCCGAATCATTTCACATAAATGCTATTTTTTGCGAGGTGATAGGGGGGGATTTAGCTAGAAATGTGGTTTTTTGATGTCAAACGCCAGTTTTTCATCAAAAATATACCTTGTTTTGAAACCAGCTATTCCCCGAATTCGATTCTGAGGCTATAGTTGGAGGAATATATGTATTTTAATGGAATATTTAGAAGGTGTAGGCATGATCCGATCTGAGTTGATTCAAAAGATTGCTGATGAAAATCCACATTTGAACCAGCGTGATGTTGAGCTGATTGTTGCTACAGTGTTTGAAGAGATTGTAGAAGCAATGGCACGAGGTGATCGTGTTGAACTTCGTGGGTTTGGTGCTTTTTCTGTTAAGAAGCGCGAAGCACGCCAAGGGCGCAATCCGAGGACAGGTGAATCTGTTGCTGTTGAAGAAAAGCATGTGCCTTTTTTCAAAACAGGTAAACTTTTGCGCGATCGTTTGAACGGCGAATAAATCATTCACCTTTCTAACTTAGAATATCATTCGACTATCAAAGAGAGCTTTTATGCGCATCATTAAATTTGTTTTTTTGGGGACGCTCGCTGTTGTTCTCGTGACAGTTTCACTGGCGAATACAACTTCGGTAACATTAAATTTATTACCATCTGGTGTTAGCAGTTTAATCGGTTTGAATTTATCACTATCGGTACCATTATTTCTTATTATCTTTGCGGCCATTATTGTTGGCGTGTTGATCGGATTTTTCTGGGAATATATGCGTGAATATAAGCATCGCGCCGCTGCGCAACGCCATAAACGCGAAAGCGAGAAGCTGGCGAAAGAAGTGGATCAGATGAAGATCAAAAAAGCACGCGATCAGGGCGATGAAGTTCTAGCTTTGCTAGAAAACTGATTTTCAAATAGCGTTGGTATGAAGATTTCTGTAAAAATTTGTGGCTTGAGTACACTCGAGGGGATTAACACTTGCGTGGAGTGCGGGGCGCAATATCTGGGATTTGTCTTTTTTCCCAAGTCCCCTCGGAATGTGACAATTGCGCAAGCAGCTGAGTTGGTTCGTATTGTACCCAAAAATACAAAGGTTGTTGCGCTTGTTGTGAATGCAACAGATACTTTCCTTGACGATATCGTTGCGACTGTGAAGCCTGATATCCTGCAATTGCACGGCAGTGAAACTGTTGAGCGCGTTATGGAGATTAAACAGCGATACAAACTGCCTGTAATGAAGGCTATAGGTGTGTCTGATGCTCAGGATTTGCTGACTATAGATCGCTATAGTGATGTTTGCGATCAAATTTTGGTGGATACAAAGCCTCAAATCGATGCCACTCTTCCTGGTGGGAATGGGGTCAGCTTTGATTGGAATATTGTTTCGGGTTATAAGTGGCGAACGCCTTGGATGCTCGCAGGGGGGCTAAATGCGTCCAACATCCAAGAAGCTATTTCAACATCAAACGCGGTACAAGTTGACCTATCTTCTGCTGTCGAGAGTGCGCCTGGCGTAAAAGATTGTGCTAAAATCAGAGAATTTTTCGCCGCTGTGCATTTAAAGTAAAATCCTGATCCTTATATCATTATTCTAATGGGGAGGTGCGCGCATGATCTTACATAAAGGAATGTTTTTCGCGATTTTTATGCTCGCCATTGGGAGCTCTTCTGCGATTTTTGCAAAGTCCGGCCAAGTGGGCAAGGAGGACGGCGAATGGCAAAAATGTGTTATTTTGTTGCACGGTCTTGCTCGAACAAAAACATCAATGAGAACCATTCAAGCGGATTTGGATCAGCGCGGTTATCATGTGGTCAACTTAAATTACCCATCGCGAGAAAATACGATTTCTCAATTGGCGCAAAAGGTTTTGCCACAGGCGCGGGCGGAATGTGCAAATGACCATAAGCCTCATGTCGTCACTCATTCTATGGGCGGCATATTATTGCGTATTTTTGCCAATGAAAATCCAAATTTAGAATGGGGAAGGGTGGTGATGCTTGCGCCGCCCAATCATGGTTCGGGTATTATAGACGCCTATAAAGATCAAAAATGGTTTCTCAAGCTCAATGGGCCAGCCGCCTTGGAGCTTGCAAGTGATGGGATAACAAGGGATTTGCCGCCTTTGCCATTTGAAACCGGCATTATCGCAGGGAACCAAAGTTTAAACCCTTTCACATCTCGTTTGGTCGATGGGATTGATGATGGAAAGGTTTCTATTTCTTCGACCAAAGTCGAAGGTATGAAAGATCATACAATCTTGCCTGTCACCCATACATTTATGATGCGTAATAGAGAAGTAATTGAAAAAATAGCAGTTTTTCTTGAGGAGGGTTCTTTTGACCATCTAAAAAGATGATCAAAAGAAAGAGATTTATAAGCTTATGCAGCTTGAATTTTTTCGGCTGTTTCTTTCACAAGCGCCACTTCTTCTGATATATCAGCGATAAGCTTGCGGTCTTTTACAACTGTTTTACCTTTGGAGATGACGCGGTGAATATCTTCGCGCCCTGCCGCATAGGCAAGTGTTGAATAAGAATCGAAATTCGGAGTGAGATGGAGCGCAGACATATCAAGCATAGCAAGGTCAGCGTGTTTTCCAATCTCGATTGAACCTGTTGTTTTTTCAAGGCCGAGTGCTTTTGCACCTTCGATTGTGGCCATTGCAAGAAGCTCTTTTGCTGTAAGTTCTGAAGGATTTCCAGTTAAAGATTTGGTGAGGAAGCTGGCGTGGCGCATTGCTTTCCACATATCCAAATCATTGCCGCTCGATGCGCCATCTGTGCCGAGTGATACAGTCACGCCCGCTGCGCGAAGGGCTGCAATATCTGCCATGCCTGAACTTAATTTGGCATTGGAAAGTGGGCAGTGAGATATCGTCGCACCTTTTTGAGCGATCAAAGCAATCTCTTCTTCATTCAAATGAACAGCATGTGCGATGAGGAGATTGCGCTCCAATGTGCCAGTGCGCGCGAGGGCTTCAATTGGGCGAGCTCCCTCATGCATTTTGGCCACTTGTTCCATCTCACTCGGAGCCTCTGCGCCATGTGTGTGCATCCGCAGATCATATTTCTCTGCGAGGGCCACAAGATCTGTCAGTTGTTTGTGATCGAGCGTATAAGATGAATGCGGCATGATCATGATTTGAACATCATCGCGGTGAATAATGCTTGAGATCAATTTTTCAGCCGCCTCAAGTTTATCTTCCCAGGTGGGTGTGTCAGGCCGAGAAAAGCCAACAAAGGCAGGGCCGGTTGTCATGCTCATTCCCATTTTATCCGCCGCTTTGAGCGCGCAAGCCGGGCGCGAATACATATCGACGAAATGTGTGACACCGCTCAGCAGCATTTCACCTATGCCGAGCGCAGCGCCTGCATAAACAGTCTCTTCACTCAAATGCGCCGCTTCTGCGGCCCAAACTGTTGTGAGAAAATCATTGAGGGGGCGATCATCTGCGAGGCCGCGAAATAAGGTCATAGCAACATGGCAATGCGTGTTGATTAGTCCTGGAATGATCACAGATCCTTGAGCATCAATGATCTCATTGGCCGTTGTTGATTTGGCTTGATCTGCGGTACCAATGGCGCTGATTTTGCCATCTGTTATTGCGATCGCTCCATTTTTATAATCAGTGAAGTCTTCGTCCATGCATAGGATATGACCACCTGTGATAAGTGTGTCTGCTTGCTGGGGAAATGGGATTGCGGATGTCATTATAAGATGGCCTCTGGCACTTTAGGTGGGGTTTGAAAATAATTGGCGACTGAGTTTGGCGCGAATGCGCCGCGATCTGTGACGATGCTGGTAATAAGGCGTGGTGGGATGATGTCAAAGGTTGGATACAGCCCTTCGACGCCCGCTGGGGCAAGCCTGTGGCCTTGAAATTCTACAATTTCCTTGCCGTCCCTCATTTCGACGGTGATGTCTTTTTCGGTGTAGCTTTCTGGATCTGGGCCGCTTTGCCTTAAAGTTATATAGGGTTTTCCTGTGTCTTGGCAGGCGAGAGCATATTGATAAGTCCCGATTTTATTGCATACTGTGCCATCATGGCACACGCGGTCTGCTGCGGTAATGAAGTGAGAAATTAAGCCATCACGCATTAAATATCCCCCCATACCATCGGTGATTATTTTCGTATCAAAGCCCAATTCATTTGCGACAAGAGCGGTGAGCCTTGTGCCTTGTAAATATGGGCGCGTTTCGCTGCAGATGATATTATAAGATTTCCCTTGCGCTTTCGCCGCCATCAAAAGATAGGCATAAGAGCGATCTGGAAAACAATGTGTTAAAATCGTTGCGCCATCTGGGATGATTTCTGCAGCGTTCAGGCCTGTTTCATGGCCTTGTTTTGCAAGCGCGGCGGCGGCTTTGTCAACAATTGATACAATAGCAGCTTGCATATTTGCAGGATTATTTCTGGCCTGATCGAGCGCAGCATCAAGCATTCTGGAGAGAGCAAGACCTGTGGGGCGAGTTGCTTTAAGGAGGGTCGCAGATTTTTTTATGTCTTCAAATGTGGCATTTTTGGCGGCGAGCGCAAGTCCGTAGCCGGCGGCAATAGAAATAGAAAACGCACCTTGAATCGCCATGTCTTTAATTGCTTTGGCGATATCTTCAGCTGTTGTGCATTTTATAAATTCTTTGCTGTGCGGGAGTAAGCGGCGATCAAGAATCGTGACATGATCACCTTGCCAATCTGCCATGCCTGAACGCCGTATAAGGCTGGGGAGATCGCTCTCGCAATAGACGCCTTCGAGGCCTAAGTTTCTGCTCATAATTGATCTTTCATTGAGGCTTTTTGAATATGCTTTTGTGCGCTTTGTAAGGTGTCGCTTATTATTCGTCTTTGGGGGTTTGAGCCACCAATGAGCATGGTTTGATGTTCGATTTGATTTAAAAGTTGGCGGCATAGCAGATAGTCTTTATCGGCATATGCAAAAAAGCCCTTGCATGTGTTGATCATTAATTCGGCGTTTTGAGCTTCAAAATTTGCAAGAAGCGTTTGTTTGCGGCCGTCATCGTCGCATAAGGAAATAACGCAGATTTTATGAAGATCTCCAAATGCAAAGCCGGTATTCATCCCAAAATGGCGATCCAGATAGGCAAGAGTTTCGTCAATCATATGCTTTTTGGGCTGTATGCCTTTGAGATGCATGCGCCAAAGGAAGGAAGCATTATCTGAGAATGTTGAAAGCGGCATGGGGTCGCAAATTTTTGAGCTGAGTTCTGTCTCAAAATGCTGATTGGTGTTCGTTTCATTATGGTGGTCTAAATCATATTCGAAAACGGCGCGGTGCCAATTGATATGGTGGCGCATATCAGAATGGGCGCCAAATTTATTGAGCCACTCTTTGGCAAACGTCAGGCCTTCATCTTTCAGTCCTAATTCGATTTGCGCATGGCTGATGGAATGAGCGGCTGTGCCAGTTTGTTTCAATTCCATGGATTGATACCCAAGCTCAAGACTTGTTGCGCTATTGCCTATTTCTGCATGCGCAAAAGAATGGCTTGCAAGAAACCACCAATCTTTTTTGGGCCATTTCTCTTTCATCTTATCTAAGAGGGCGAGATTTATTTCGCGCCAATCTTTTTTGCCGGACATGGCATAAAGGCCAAATGGGCCAATCAGAAGACCGAAGGCAATAATATCTCGGGGCCAGTTTTCAAGATGCTCAAGGGCATGTGGGATTGTTTGCGATGAAAATGTGTTTGAGAGATGCAGTAAGTGAATGAGAGATTTTTCTCTCGTTGTGCATTTTTTTGTCAAGTTTTGGGCGGCTTCTATGTTTTGTGAACCAAGGCTTCGCTGACCATGGATCATACGCTGGCGGCCTAAGAGAGCTAAATTTAGGCCAAAGTCTGGATCATTTTTATGTGCGCGTTCTAAGGCATCGATGCCGCTGTGATCGAATGTAAGAGAATGCTCTAGCCCAATCAAGAAATCATGGGCGACGTTTTGATCAGAGCTGAGTTCATAGCCGTAATGATCTTGGATGAGCTCATGCATTAGATGGCATCCAAGGCGATTTGAAAATCTTGCATTAAGTCTTCCGTGTTTTCGATGCCAACAGAGAGCCTGATCATGCTGTCTGAAATGCCAGCAGCCTTGCGGCTTTCAGCAGACATATTGCTATGGGTCATGAGCGCAGGGCATTGGATGAGGCTATCGACCGATCCTAGCGAAATCGCAAGGGAGGGAATGCGCAGGGCATCTAAAAAGCGTTTCGCGCCATTTAGGTCTGAATTGAGTTCAAACGTCATCAATCCGCCAAAACCATTTTGCATTTGTTTCGCGGCACGTTCGTGATGGGGGTGTTGTTTTAAGCCGGGGTAGGCAATTGATTTAATCTTTGGATGATCTTGTAAGTATTCTGCGATTTTTTGGGCCGTTTGAGAATGCTGATGCATGCGCAACTCAAGGGTTTTTAGGCCCATATCGGTGATCCAGCAATCCATTGGGGAAGGGCAGGCACCAAGCTCGATTGAGAGATTCCAAAAGTCACTAAAAAGTTGCATCTCTTCAGGGTGGCGTGAAACCACAGCACCTGCGACTACGGCGCCGTGACCAGAAATGAATTTTGTAAGCGAATGCACGACAAGATCTGCGCCGTGAGTGAGGGGGAGTTGGTGGATTGGTGTTGCGAATGTATTGTCAACGATAAGTCTTGCGCCAAATGAATGCGCGATTTGAGCAAGCGCTTTAATATCATGGACTTGCATCGTTGGGTTTGAGGGCGTTTCGATATAAGCAATTTTTGCTTCTGGGTTTTCCTCAAAAGCTTTTTGCCAATCGGCAGGTTCAAAAGATTGTATTGTCTTCGCGCGGATGCCAAATTTTGGGCAAATTTCATTCCATAGGTTGTATGAACCTGAATAGAGGCTGCCTTGCACGAGGGCGATATCGCCATTTTCAACATGCGAGAGCACAGCTGCACAAATGGCCCCCATCCCTGACGAATAAATGCGCGCTGCTGCGACATTATCAACATTGTCTGTCTTCGCTTGTGTCATGAGTTCACGCGCTTCAAGCCATGCAATTTTGCGCGCTAAATCTTCAGCGTTTGGATTGCGGCCCCGTGAATACACATAGCTTTGGGTATCGTCACCCGTGAAAGCAGCTTTTGCGGCATCTACATTTTCGAAAGAAAAGGTGCTGGTTTGAAAAACAGGAGGCACATGCGCATGGAGCTGCGTACGCGGGGTATGATTTGCAATGGAGGAAGCTCCAGTGGCTCTATGCGCTTTAATCTTCATCTTTTAAATGACACTCATATTAATTATAGTTAATATTATATTTTGTACGATATTTATAACTGTTCTTTTGAATGAAATGCAATTATTGATAAATCTAATTTCATAAGCTTTTGTCCGTGTTTTTCAAATCGGAAAGCTTTTAAATCATTGTGGCCGAAGGGAAGAAATATGATGGGTGTGACAAAGATAGGCGCCGTAAGTGCTGCACTAATATGTTCAGCAGGCATGGTTTCAGCAAATACATGTGCGCATGGAAAAACAATTCAAGATGATGTTTTGACTATTGCGACTGGAAATCCAGCTTATACACCTTGGGTACTCAATGATGACCCTGAAAGCGGCGAAGGCTTTGAAGCCGCTTTTGCTTGGGCATTGGCCCAACGCATGGGGTTTGATAAAACAGCGGTGAAATGGGTCAGAACGACATTTGATGGCGCGATCCAGCCAGGTTATAAAGAATTCGACTTCAATCTTCAGCAGTTTTCAATCACCCCAGAGCGCGATCAGGTTGTCGATTTTAGCGACCCTTATTACACAGCTGGCAAGGCGCTTGTTGTCAGAAAAGATGTCGCTGAAAAGATTTCAGAAGTTACGCCAGAAGTTATTCGTTCGCTCAAATTCGGCGGTGCTGGAGGTCAGGTTTCAGCGAAATATATTTTTGATGTTGTGAAGCCGGCACAAGATGTCTTCCTTTTTGATGATATGGCTGATGTGACGGCTGCCATGAAAGCTAATCAAGTTGAAGCAGCAGTTTTTGATGTTCCAACCGCGCTTTTTGTAACGGCTGTGCTTTACCCTAATGGGGTTATCTTAGGTCAATTTGCTGAAGATGGTGAGAGTTCAGATAGTCAGTTTGGGCTTTTGTTAGCGGAAGGAAATCCGCTGCGTGAATGTGCGAATGAAGCGCTCGCCTCTATGAAGGCAGATGGTACGCTGCAAGAGATCGAAACAAAGTGGATGAATAGTGAAACCGGCATCTCTTTGATTAATATGGCGGATTAAATCTTTGCTTAAACTTATGGGGAATAAAGATCAGCCCCCTTTAACGCGCAGGGCTGCTTATGAAGCGGGTTTGCGAAAAAGAGGTATAAATATCGCGCTTTTTAGTAGCGCGGTATTCTTTTTGGCTGTTTATTTTTTGATCCCGCTCGCGCCCGGTTGGCCCGCCGTTAAACAATCGTTTTTCAATTGGGATATTTTGCAAACCAGCTTCCCCAAGCTGCTAAGCGCGTTTAAGCTCGATTTATTGCTCTTTGCACTCTGTGCGCCGCTCATCTTAATCTTGGGGCTTGTTGTGGCTTTGATGCGCAATATCACATCGCCTAGCCTTTTCCCTTTGAAAATTGTTGCGATTGTTTTCATTGACCTATTTCGCGCTGTGCCAGTGATTTTGACGATCTATATTATCGGCTTTGGTATTCCGGGATTGGGATTGTTTCCGCCTTATAATAGCCCATATCTTTGGGGGTCCTTGGCTTTAATTTTGACATATGCCGCATATATGGCTGAGGTTTATCGCTCAGGAATTGAATCAATTCATAAAAGCCAAGTCTCTGCTGCTCAGTCGCTTGGGTTTTCTAAATGGCAGACATTGCGCTATATTATTTTGCCGCAAACCGTTTCGCGCATTATGCCAACGATCATGAACTTTATGATTTCATTGCAAAAAGATGTGGCACTTCTGTCGTTTATTGGCCCAATAGAAGTGTTGCGACAAGCAAATGTTCTGAAGTCTCTTTATGGCAATTTTACGCCCTATATTGGCGCTGCAATTTTGTTCCTTTGTATCACGATCCCCGCCACGCGATTGGCGGATTATATGATCGCAAAAGAACAAAAGCGAAAGGATGCGTGATGAGCAAACTTGTCGTCAAAAATCTTCGGAAAAGTTTTGGGCATAATGAAGTTTGCAAAAACATCAGCTTTGAGGTTCAGAAATCTGAGCTTTTATGCCTTATCGGTGGTTCTGGTTCTGGCAAGTCCACGCTTTTACGGTGTTTGAACTTGCTTGAGCATATTGATGATGGTGAAATCCTGCTTGATGGAGAGGATGTCTCTATCCCTGGCTTTGATCCAGAGTTGCTGCGGCGGCGTATGGGAATGGTGTTCCAAAGCTATAATTTATTTCCACATATGAGTGTGCTGCAAAATCTCACACTCGCACAAACCAAGATTAAAAAACTATCTGCTCAAACGGCGCAAGATAAGGCGATGGCTCTTTTAGAGCAATTTGGCCTTGAAGAAAAAGCGCATACATATCCAGATAAGTTATCCGGAGGTCAGCAGCAGCGCATTGCGATTGCACGCGCCTTGGCGATGGATCCAGAGATTTTGCTTTTAGATGAGGTGACTTCAGCGTTAGATCCTGAATTGGTTGGAGAGGTGTTGCAGGTTATCAAATCTCTCAAGAAGCAAGGGATGACGATGATTTTGGCGACGCATGAGATGGGCTTTGCGCGCTCGGCGGCAGATCAAGTTGCTTTTCTTTATGGCGGTGAGTTGGTCGAAATTGCGCCACCAGAGAAAATTTTTACAAATCCTGAAAATGCTAAAACACGACAATTTTTAAGCAGAGTTCTAGACGCAAATTAGGCTCAGACTTAACCATAAAGGACGCGATATGTTAGACCCAATTTGGACACAGCAAACTGTCAGCCAAGCGGAGAAGGATAGCCCTGAACGCGCTTCATGTCGTGCAACGCGCTGTAAAAAGGGCGAAATCGCCCCTTATGTTTTGATGCCGGGTGATCCTGGGCGAGCTTATTATATCGCGCATGAATATTTAGATGAGGCAAAGCTTGTGATGGTTAATCGCGAGTTTCATTCCTATACGGGGAAATATAAAGGCGTTGATATTTCCGTTATTTCAACGGGTCTTGGTAGCCCAGGGGCCACCATGGTTGCCCAAGATTTGCCTCTCCTTGGGGTGAAAGCAGCCATCCGTGTTGGAACATGCGGAACGCCGGCTGAAGAGGTTTTGGCCGGTGATGTGATTGTTGCGACAGGGGCGATCAGGGATGAAGGCTCTTCTAAGAAGTTTATGCCAGATATTGTGCCCGCAATTCCTGATTTTGATCTAACATCAGATTTGCACAGCTGCGCGAAAGCGCTAAGTGATCGGGCAACATATGGTTTGGTTCTGACTTCTGATGGTTTTAAATACCCTTCTCTTGCTGAAGAGTCTGAAGTTTTTGCAAAGGCTGGTTTGAAAGCGTGCGAAATGGAATGTTCGGCTGTGTTCATTATGGGGATGATGAGTGGCGTGAAAACGGCCTCAATTTTGTCAGTGGATGGGTATACGGGGAATGTCTCTCAGGGCAAGCTTGCCCCTGATTCACAAGCGCGAGATCGGGGTTTGCACAATGCGATCAAAGCGTCTTTAGAGGCTCTTGTTTTGCAGTCGGAAAAAAGCATTTAAAGAGGCGATGATATGGCGCACATAAATAGTGGTAAAATATTACATGAATTTGAGCGTCAAAAAGTCGCCTTGATCGCGCGCAAGCTGCAAGACACGCGGCTTATTGTAAATACATCTGGCAATGTGAGTATTCGCATTGGGAATTATGTCGCGATTACGCCGAGTGCTAAAGATTATCAGCTCTTAGAGCCGTCTGATATCTGCCTGCTTGATATGTCAGGAGAAATCGTGGAAGGGAAGTGGCTGCCCTCATCAGAAACGGGGCTCCATCTTGCACTTTACGAGCAATCGGATGAATGTCAGGCGATTGTTCATACGCATTCTATTCATAGCACAGCGGCTTCAATGTTGACCAATGAGTTGCCGTCGATCCACTATCAGATGGCGGATTTGGGCGGGGCTGTGCCTGTTGCACCTTATCAAGTGTTTGGCAGTCCTGAACTTGCGAAGTCGGTCACAGATACAATCAAAGGGCACACGGCAGCCTTGATGGAGAACCATGGCTCGATCTCATTTGGCCCGACTGTAGAAAAAGCATTGTCGCGCACAGTTTTGCTGGAGTGGTGTTCTGAGGTGTGGATGAAAGCAATCTCTGCTGGTGCGCCTAATGTTTTGACGGCGGATCAGGTCGAACAAGCGAAGGTGCAAATGGCAAATTATGCGTCTGCGCGTTCTAAATGTGAGTGCGGCAAGCATTAAAATACATCGCACATAACGCTTTGTGAGGATGGTCGCATCTGTGCAAGGATTAGAAATGCGCTTTATAACCTTGAGAGGCATGACGCCAAAGTGCCGCGTTTATCGTTTTTTGTGAACTATTTATAAATATGTCGTCTTTAATGCGGGTATGCATTGACAATCCGTCCTTGCCCAGCCCATTGTGCGCGCATAAAAAATGTTCATATTACCAAAATAAAGGTCACATATTATGCCTGTTGTTGTTGTGGAATCCCCTGCCAAAGCCAAAACAATCAACAAGTACTTAGGCAGTGATTACACGGTTCTTGCGTCATATGGGCATGTCAGAGATTTGCCTGCGAAAAATGGTTCTGTTGATCCTGATGAAAACTTTGCGATGCTTTGGGAAGTTGGCACCGATTCGCGCAAACACGTCAAAGCGATTGCTGATGCACTAAAGACTGATGATACACTCATCCTCGCGACCGACCCTGATCGTGAAGGAGAAGCGATTTCTTGGCACCTTCAAGAAGCGCTCACAAAACGCCGTGCGATCAAGAAGTCTACTAAAGTCTCTCGTGTGACTTTTAATGCGATCACCAAACCTGCTGTTTTAGAGGCGATGAGCCAGCCGCGCGATGTTGATCAAGATTTAGTTGATGCTTATCTGGCGCGCCGGGCTTTGGATTATCTCGTTGGATTTAATCTCTCACCCGTCTTATGGCGCAAGCTCCCAGGGGCGCGCTCTGCTGGGCGTGTGCAATCTGTTTGCCTGCGTCTCATCGTGGAAAGAGAAGTCGAAATTGAGGCCTTCAATCCGCAGGAGTATTGGACTGTAAAAACGCAGCTTGAAACGCCGCGCGGGAAAGCTTTTGAGGCTAGATTAACGCATCTATCTGGCAAAAAGCTTGATAAATTTGATCTCAAGGATCGCATAAGTGCGGAAATGGCCGTTCAAGCCGTGAGCTCGCGTGCGCTCTCTGTCACTTCCGTTGAGGCCAAACCAGCTTCTCGCAATCCATCCGCTCCCTTTATGACATCAACACTCCAGCAAGAAGCAAGCCGTAAGTTCGGTATGGGCGCGCGTCAAACGATGAATGCAGCCCAGCGTCTTTATGAAGCGGGGCTTATTACGTACATGAGAACGGATGGTATTGATATGGCGCCGGAAGCTGTTGCACAGGCTCGTGATGCCATCAGTGCAAGATACGGCAAAAATTTCATTCCAGAGCAGCCTCGAATTTATAAAAACAAAGCGAAGAACGCCCAAGAAGCGCATGAATGCATTCGCCCAACAGATATGTTCTGCGCGGTTGATAATACATCGCTGAGCGACCCAGATCAGCGCAAACTATATGATTTGATTTGGAAACGCACAATTGCAAGCCAAATGGCGAGTGCTAAATTTGAGCGAACAACGGTAGAAATTTCTTCCACAGATCAAGAGGTCGCCTTAAGAGCCAGTGGGCAGGTAACCGTCTTTGATGGTTTTATGGCTGTTTATACCGAAGGTCGCGATGATGCGATCGAAGGCGATGAAGATGGGAACTTGCCGTCAATTAGCCAAGGCGACGCGCTGAAGCACTTAGCAGGATTTTTTACAACGATTGCCCAAGATAAAGAGGCCGTCCTCGGGGCACAAGATGCCGTGATGGGGCTTCAACATCACACCAATCCGCCTCCGCGATATACGGAGGCAACGCTTGTTAAACGCATGGAAGAATTGGGGATCGGCCGTCCTTCTACATATGCGTCGGTTTTGACGACAATTGTTGATCGTGAATACGTACGAAAAGAACAAAACCGCCTTTTCCCAGAAGATAAGGGGCGCATTGTCACGATTTTCTTGATGAATTTCTTCCGAAAATATGTGGGCTATGAATTTACGGCGAATTTAGAAGCGGATCTCGATCACGTTTCAGCAGGTGATCAACAGTATAAAGATGTGTTGGGGCGTTTCTGGCGTGATTTCTCGGCCGCCATTTCAGAAACATCTGATTTGCGCATTTCTGAAGTGCTTGATCGCCTCGATGACGCGCTTTCTCACTCTCTCTATCCTGCGCGCGAAGATGGAAGTGATCCACGCAGTTGCCCGAAGTGCGACAATGGAAGCTTGCATCTAAAGACGTCAAGATCGGGTGGATTTGTTGGATGCTCCAATTATCCTGAATGCCGCTTTACGCGCCCTATTTCAGGCGAAGGTACGGAAAGCTATGAGCAAGTTCTGGGCGAAGATCAAGGAGATGAGATTTCCCTAAGATCTGGGCGCTTTGGGCCATATGTTCAAAGAGGTGAGGCAACGCCTGAGAATAAAAAACCACCGCGTTCATCTCTTCCAAAGGGCTGGAACCCAAAAGAAGTGGACCTCGAAAAGGCTTTAATGCTTCTCAATTTGCCACGCGAAATAGGCCCGCACCCTGATGGCGGTGTCATCGCTGCAAATTTGGGACGTTTTGGGCCATATTTAATGCACCAACTCCCAGATGAGGAAAAACCAGTTTATGCCAACCTTAAAGACCCACAAGAGGTTTTTGAAATTGGCATGAATCTCGCTATGGAAATGATTACACATAAGCGCGAAAATCCTGGGCGTGGGCGCCGAGTCGCAAAAGCTCTCAAAGAAGTTGGTGATCATCCTGATGGCGGAAAAATTTCTGTGATGGATGGTAAATTTGGCCCTTATGTTAAATGGGAAAAGATAAATGTCACGCTGCCAAAAGAAAGTAATCCTGCCGATGTGACACTCGAACAAGCGTTGGAATTGATTGCGACTAAAAAGCCGGCCAAAAAGAAAACGGCCGCGAAAAAGAAAGCGGCCGCGAAAAAGAAGCCGAAAGCCAAGAAATAGAGGCTTTCGGAACGACTGTTCCACAGATTTTTGATCTCATATTGCACGCCGCTCAAACCTTTTGAGCGGCTTTTTTGTGACAAATTTTGGAGATAATTGAAGAAAAATTGAAACTAATTTCCCTAAATAAAGCGAAAATTAAATTTCATATTTTAATCTGTTTCTACGATTAACCTTAATAGAGCATTTCCCATGCTCAAGATTGTAGTTCAGAAATATGCCGTTATTTACATTTAATATTGCGTTGTATGAGTTTGGTGATTGGACGAATGCGACTACCAATAATT
>CALLMA010000109.1 GCA_938008015.1 uncultured Celeribacter sp. | reverse complement strand
CAGATGGATCGGCTTCGGCCTTATTTTCCGAAGAGTTGTGGGCGGCCTCGGGTTGATGATCTTCGCATTTTGAGCGGCATTATATTTATAAATCGTAATGGGTTAAGGTGGTGTGATACTCCTGCAGAATACGGGCCTGCGAAGACGCTGTACAACCGATGGAAACTTTGGAGTGACCTTGGCGTCTTTGTTAATATCATGAATGGCCTATCAGCTGAGGTTCCTGACAATAATACCCTCTCCATCCCCTTTCATTGAAACTTTGTTTCAACTGTCGGGCTGTGGATGCGACTTACCTTAAAGCCCATCGCACTGCATCAAGCTTGCGGCTAAAAAAGGGGGCGTCAAAGGCTGATAGGCCAGACAAAACCAGTAAGGCAAAAGGTGGCATGAATACGAAATTGCATGCCGTTACAGACACGAATGGGCGGCCAATCCAGTTCATTATCACGGGCTGGCCAAACCAGTGATTACACGGGAGCCGCAACTTTGATCAAAAATCTACCAAAGGCAAACTATCTGCTTGCGGATCGAGGTTATGATGCAGATTGATTCCGTAAGGCATTGTTAGATATGGATATAAAACCCTGTATTCCTGGCCGAAAATCACGCAAAAAGAAAATCAAATATGATAGACGAAGATACAAACGGCGCACCCGTATAGAGCGGATGTTTGGAATGCTCAAAGATTGGCGACGCATTGCAACACGTTATGATCGATGCCCCAACGTATTCAGATCCGCAATAGCTCTGGCCGCTCCTTAACAGAGGCTTGCTCTCCTCGGGCTCTCTTCCAAGATGCAGTTATATTGAAGTTTTTCTGGGTCTCTTGTTGGGGGGGGCGGTGGCCGTCGTAAACCTAATATCGCGGCGCAAGTCTTCGCATTGCTCTGCTGAGCGTCGTGCCAACTTCCCCTCTTCGTCGCCAAAATCACAACAAGCTGGTATTTGCCACAAGGCAACACCATTACAATACAAAGAAACCAAATCCGGATTTATGGCATTGATGCGCTCGAATTGCATCATCCTTACGGAAAGAAAGCGAAATGGGCATTGGTCCAGTTGGAAGGTGTGCCTGTAGAAACCCGTTGATGCAGAGCAATATAGGAACAATTATTGCCGCGCCGGATTCTTGGTTAAGCTAAAGGCTTTTGATCTTGCGATGCTTGGTTGAATTGCGGTTTGTCCAGCAGACTTTCGCAGGGGCGGGTATGGTCCATAAGCGACGAGAGGCTGGGACGATCAAATGGCTTGCCGCCGCCTAACCAAGGATATCGCCTGTTCTAACCATTGCCCGCTTTTGCAATTTTGCGTATCGTTTGAATATCACAGGCCGTTGCATATCCCATGGCGCGCTTGACACCGGGGAGCAGTGCTGCCCCATTCAATGCCAGCGAGATTTCAATCAATCCAGCCTCGCCAAATGCTTTGCGTATGGCACCTCGGGCTTCGGGATTATCTACTCGCCGCCCCGCAACGGCATCAGCAAGGGACGCAATAGCAGCGATTTCTGCCGGCAAAGTTGTGTAATTGCCGCTCAGAACAAGATCTATAATGGCGGGGTCAACATTGGCAATGAGCGCAAGATTGATTTCCGCCTCAACGCATGTCCCACAGTCGGCAGCAATCGCACCGCGCAATCGTGCGGTATGATAAGCCTGTGCTGGAACTTTTCGGTTTGGGTCCAGGAAGCCAAAGATTTTGTTGTACCGCGCCAGCAAGCCGATCTCCGTTTCGGCGATTTGGTGTATATAATCGAATTGAACGCCGATACGGCGCTCTGCGCGTCGGATCAGGAAATGGGCGATATGTTTCAGCATTGAGAGATGTCTTTTAACTGTTCATTTGAGAGCTGGGTAGACGCGAGTGTTAAAACCGTGCTTTTAATAACTTCGATTTGTCTCATTAAGAAGCTTAATATCAAGCATTGTCTCAAAATCATAGATCACATATTGAGGACATACAAATGGTACGACGCTGCCTGCTGAGCGCAATAACCCGACGAGAACTGTTTGGCTGCATTCGCATTGGGCGTCCATCATAGATAAAAAACAGTCGTATCGCCCGTTTGTTCACTCGTCTCATCCACTGGACGGTACGCCGCTATGTCGGATCGCTCTAAACTCAACTCGCCAAAATCCGGCAAAACTTCGTGGTCTGTAATGCCATCTAAGCCGCTTTTCCATGATGATAAAGATACAGTTTTAATTATTCCACTTTCCATAAAACTCGAATAACTCCCGCCAAAATTGGCTATTTAGTTGGCTTTGCACTTAAGGGGACGTTATGCCAAACCTATTCAATCTTGACCTTGCGCGTCTATTTTATCTTCAAGGCAGCGCTGCAGCGCGCTCGGCCAAAATTGGCAGCTCCGCGCCAGAAGATGATTTTTTCCGGATTTCAGTCGGCACGGAGCTGATTATTGATCCAACCGCTACCGAGGGTTATGGTGCGTTAACACTTGCAGATATCTCAGCCCCTGAAAATGGTACGCTAACGCTTGATGAAAATGGCGCGATTGTCTACACGCCGAACGAAGATTTTTCGGGGACAGAGTTTCTAACCTACACCAATGGCGGTGGCATCGGGCGAATCGCCATTCATGTGGGCGAAAGTGCAGCCGGTGAATTTGGGGCGATCATTAAGGGGCCGATCAGTTTGATGGTAGCGGCTTTTCTGTTTCGTCTGCTGGGGATGTGAATGGTGTCGATGATATTATCATTGGTGCTCCTTACGCAGATCCCATTGGCGAGGATGGTTATCTTAAGTATATCGCCGGCGAAAGTTATGTGGTGTTTGGCGGCAATTGGGACGCGGTGGATGCGGCCGATGGCATGGCAGATGGTCAGATTGAGCTGTTTTCTCTAAACGCCATTCAGGCCGAAGCGACATTGATGATGGAGGTGACCGACGTCAATGACACGCCAATTGCCGAAGATATCGACGGAGTGGAACTTTCCGCGGACGGTTCGAGCGTCTTGATTGACGTGCTGGCAGCAAGCTCAGATACAGATGGGGATGAGCTTTCGATCTCTCAATTTGACGCCACGGGCGGCGAAGCTGAGATTGTCGATAACCAAATTCAATTCACGCCTGATGACGACCCAGATACCACGCCATCGCTTCTTTATACGGTGAGTGATGGCACGCTAGAAGATCAGGGCCAAGTTTCGTTTGAAGAAAAACAGCTTGAAGAAGAGCCGCTTGAAGGTGACGATAGTGGGAGCGACGCGTTTGAAATGCTGTGGTGGATTGCTTTTGTAGCTCTTATCGGTGTTGGCTTTGCGGGAGTTTAACCCCGTATGTGACGCGAAGTTATGCCGCTTTTGATCAGCAACATTGCTCTGTGAAATAGGTTTGTTTTGCAGAGCAATTTTATATATATTCCACCACTAAGAGAATGGTGCTGAAAGCAATTCCAACACAAATGGACATCAATTTAATGTCCGCAATTGTGTAAAACCTTTAGGGTTAATAAAGGTGAATTTCCAAGATGAACGCACAAGCTAAGAGTTTTGAATTACAAAGATCGCGACTTTTTTCCAGTTGGCTGCAACAAAGCGGCGTTTCGCTGGCATTCACGACTTATACGATAGGCAAGCTCTTCATGATTGGGTGTAAATCAGATGGCCATTTGTCCATTTGGGAACGCTCATTTCCAAGACCAATGGGAATTGCCCGGAACGGGTCTGGAACAGTTTGGTTGGGCACACAACAGCATCTGTGGCGATTTGAAAATTATATGGATGGCCCAGATGAGAAAAAAGATGCTTTATTTGTGCCAATCAGCAGTCATTTAACGGGGGATGTCGATGTTCACGACATTCAAGTCGCGCCGGATGGAAGCCCTTATTTTGTGGTGACGCGTTTTAATTGTTTGGCAACAATTGATGACAGACACAGTTTTGTGCCCATACAGCTTCCGCCCTTTATCGATCGTCTTGCCGCGGAAGATTGATGCCCATTCCCCTCGTTTGATTGGCGATAAATTATGGTTACTTAATAGCGGTCAGGGCGATTTGGGCTATGTTGATTTAAGCACTGGGATATTCTTCCCCGTAAGCTTTTTACCAGGCTTTGCGCGTGGGATGTCCATTGTTGGAAAATATGCGGTGATCTCTTTGTCTGATGATCGCAAAAACGAAAATTTTAAAGATTTAAAGTTGGGCGAGTGCTTAAAGGAAAAGGAGCTTGCGCCTTTTGTCGGTTTGGTTGTGGTCAACTTAGAAAGCGGCTATATTGAGCATCGCTTAGAGATCCGCGGGCCGGTCGAAGAGATTTACGATTGCATTCAAATTCCTGCTATCAAGAACTCATCCTTATTGGGCGTAAAAAGCGATGAAACTCGCTTCATGCTGCGCCCGGCCCCGCTGCGTTCAAAGTAAAATATCACGCCAACACCCGCCAAGTAGAAGGCCAAGCTATGACCGAAACTTTGTGTCACCTAGATGATCCAGTGATATTAAACGATGCGGATGAGCATTTTGGATCCCCTTTGCGCCGTGAGCCTCGCCCAATGGAGGGCGTATTCCACGCATTTTGGGTGTCGTGCCGCATGGCACTGGCGGGTCAAAATCACATAAAACCACTCAAATGCATCACGCGAAATTAGACAGGTTCCAAACTCTTATTCAGGCTTCGAAAGAAGCGGCGAGGGATGCGGAAAAGATCATATCGGAAAATGCAAAATTAACCCAGTTGGGACAGAAAATATTCGAGGACGCCCGTCGGCAAGTTTTCATTTAAGCACCGCCGCTTTCCACGAGAGACCATCTTGTGCGCGGTTCGGTGGTATTGGCGCTGCCCACTTGCCTATCAAGATATGTTGATAGACCAACCGTGAATCGCTGGGTGATTAAGTTTGGAGCGGAATTTATTCAACGTACAGAGAGGCATCTGCCTTGATTGGCACGTGGAAGAAACTTATATCCGCGTTGGCGACAAAGGACGATGCCTATGGCGCGCTGCCGATGCAAAGGGCCAAGGCAATGCCCAGCGGAATTGAAACCATCCGACCCATCAAATGCAGACATATCCATAACAATAAACCTGGTGCTCAAGGCAAAATCGCGCTCATCTACCAACTCTTCGAAGTCGCATGATCTGCAAGGCAATCTAAGCAAAGTTATAACCAACAAAAACTATCGCCTAAAGCTAATCGACATGCGCCACTCTAGCAATGGGTGCGTATAGTAGAACCAAAGAAGCGGATTTATATTGTTTGTAGGACATTTGAAGCTAATCAAGGCTGCGATCAGCCACATATATGCTAGCCCTTGGCGCATAAACGGCTTTTGTCGCACGACGCTTCTTAAATCCGCCATATTTGTGGCGATGTGACTTGCTATATTAGAAAATGGACCTATGGCTCAATGTTACTGGTAATCTTTTCATAGAGTTCACTATAGCTAGGCTGAGATTTTAGACTATCAATTTTAGCTCGGTGCCACTCCACGGCTTCTTTATGGTATTTTGCTAACTTAGGATCGTCCATAAATTTGTTGAATTGTTCGCGTGCGCGCGGCAGGTTTTGTACGATAGTATTATCTTCATCCATGGCGTAATCGCGTTGGGTCCAATAATCTAGTCCTTGGTCTTGATCGACGTGATTGATGCGACCACGATCTCGTTTGACTAGATAGCTGTCTGCGGATCGCAAAACATAGTGGTTCAATGTGACTAATGAATATCCAATAGAGCGCTTCGTTGAGCGCCAGCCATTATTGGTGAGCAGCATGTCCGGCATTTTCCGGCCAGATCCATTGACCCAACGCACCTCATCCACCCGATCTTCATCGGGCATAAGCGGGCGATGCACTCCCAGCTTTTGGTAAGGTGCCGTCGTTTGGAACATTGTCTTAAATCCCCAACCTAGGCGAGGTTTTGGAAGAAATTCTGGGGCGCATTTCGTAAACTGCTCCGTGATGAATCTGTCTTCATAATCATGCACGCCGCCATTGCCGAAAAGCTTCCAAGTCATTGAGATTACATTGGGGTAATTGGTTGCTTCAAACAAAGTTTTAAGTGTGCCGTCTCCTACATGAATATTGATGAATTCATCATTATCGATACACATGACCCAATCAGATGCGTGATACAGCTCCTGCTCAACGGCATGATTCAATGCCCCACGCTGGGGCTTTTGGCCCTTATCTTTTTTATAGGGGTTATCAAAGCGGGTTACGTGGCCCATCTCTTGCAGTCGATCTAGTATTTCATTGGTGCCATCACTGCAGTCATTCGTGTAAATTAGAAAATCTGTGACGCCGATTGAGAGATGATAAGCGATCCATTCCAAAATGAACGGGCCTTCGTTTTTCATCGCCGAAACCACAAGAACACGGCCAAGCTCAGGCTTTTGTGCAGGAGGATCTAAATACTCAAAGTTTGTTTTAGCTTTTTTTTCCAATGCGGACATGGCCCGACGCAACTCTGTTATATTTAAATCATGGACGGATGCACTTTGTTTAATTAGCCCTGAATTCTCATCCACATCCCCAGTAATTTCATCAATTTCAACATTATATTTCTTCAGCATTTTGCCAAAAAATGAAGTCGGAACAGGTAAGCGCGTTTCGCCGGAAAGAGCAGAACGGCGCAGGCGACGTCCCCACATATGCACCCCGTAGCTCTGCTCTGTTAGCAGGGGAGTGATGGGATCATCTGCGTCGAAAAGTGCATTTCTATCCTTGAAATCGCAGGGGAAAAAAGATTTTGATGGATATATAGATGCAACCTCTGAGCCGTTTTTTAAAAAATGGGTTAATCCATGAACGCCAAATGTCCCTCGCTTAAGCTGGGCTGCTGCAATAGGGGACCCATTTTTTTGTGCTTCCAGCGCGCTAGACAGATCATCAGGTTTCAGCCAATTAGGCACAGGTGTTGGATCATCCGCTATTTGGCTAATTTCACTCAGTGCTCGAGAATTTGCGGGGAGGCGTAAGACGGCCCCAGCAATTTGCTTTCCTTCGCGCTGCCAGCACACCACCGGACCCGGGGCAAACTCCCAAGGCTGCAAGCACAGCATATCTACATCCGCCCAGATCGTATCCTCCGCTTGCAGAAGGCGGTATTTGAACCTATCTGTCTGTAGTTCCACCTCTTCATATGTGTAATCATGAATGCCTTTGGCTAAGGGTAGAATATCATTTGCATCACGAAGCGTCACTCCTTTAGGAATGCCGGTGATTGGTCCATAGGAAAACAATTGATAGTGATGGCCTTGCCCAATAAAAGACGCCATTGATAATTTTTCTATATAGGTAAGGGTTTCACCTATCCAAAGACTCGAAACGGTTGGAAGCGTCATCTGAAACTGCTTTCGTAATAATATTTTGGTAATTTATGGCTGTGGTTTAATCAACAAGCGGAAGATTTCAAGCAGCTCTGAAAGCTGCGCTTCACTGTAGCCTGTTGGCAAAGCATCTTGTTGTGCATGTAGATCACTATTTGAAAAAAGCTGTGTATGTGCTGGAAAATATTCGCGCCGCAACATTTCGTTGCTTGTCTCAAATTTAGCCAACCAATCTCGCCGTTCTTCCTGCGTCAAGACCTTCGCCTTGCCATTGCGATCAGGGGGAAGGGCACGTTGGATTTGGCGTACTTTCGGATGACCGGCTTCTTGTAATGCCTGCATCAATTGAATGCGTCCGATAGAGGGGGAGGTGTTTTCAATCCGGCTTTCAGGCACTTGTGCTGCGACTGCGCCATAGCCCATTACAGTTAAGGCATCTGAGACAACAGAGCGGCCGACAAGTTGATCTGCCTCACATATTCGAGGGAAGACACTGCATTCTTCATTGATCCACGGGTGTAATTCCGCCCGATAGTCCGACCCAGAGCCTTGAAATTTTGCTATGTAATCCCAAATAGTCCCTTTAAATCGACCATTCTTCATTTTTTGCAAATATTTGCTTTCAATATAACGATCCTGACGACGCAGATAAACCAAGATATTTAGCGGATATTCTCTCAAAACTGGGAGGGCATTCAGAATTTTTTCTGGGGCCATCCCAAAAAACATCTCTGAAGAAATCAAAGCTGTGCGTTCGGGTCCATTCCGAATTTGCTGTGTGATATGTTCAGAGATTTTCGCAAGCTCAGCTTCACGTTTTTTATTGATAGCAATAGCAAGTTTATTTGCGGAGGAGTGCCCCGGAGCCGTGATATATTTGAGGCCTGCTGTAGATAAAGCCGCCGCATTCTCGTTATAGTAATGCTGTAGAGCTGTTGTGCCACTTTTAGCGGTGCCTATGTGAAGCCAAATTTCCTGAACCATAATTATATCTTATCCCTGAAATTTGGGATCTCCCCAAAGCGTTGAACGTAGTAAGGCAACCATTTCTTCCATTTCTGGATCTTGCAAAGCAGTTTGAATGACCTTTTCATGATGCCGGCACGCTGCCGTATGAAGTTGCTCAAGAATTGAATCTGCCCGCAATACTTGCAATTGTTTTTGAAGTTCTGGCTGCCGCGCCGCGTTATCTGTATATAATACTGAATTTTGGTTGCGCTTCTTCCAGTATTTATAACCCTGTGTGCGCTCGGATTTCACCGCATCTCCTCGACGGAGTTTCGCGAGGTAGCTTTCCATTGAGCGTACGGAATAATGGTAAAGCACTGCCAGATCATAACGGCCAGTACAGTCCAGACCCGGTTCTTTTCCATTCTTGAACTCTTCCGGCACAGGCTGCCCTGAGCCATCCGTCCAAGAAATTTTATTACGTTCACTCCAGCGCACCACAGGCCGATGATTTTTGCGGTTGCGCCACACGTCACTGTTGCGCACTAGGGTTTTCACACCTCGTCGAAGTTCTTGATCGCCTTCGGGCTCTTGGCGCATGCCATGCTGAAAGCGAGCTGTCAGTAGGCAATCTTCATAATGCTCTACACCAGAGGCACCAATTAAGCATTCACCAATTGAAATGGCGTCTGGGTGGCCTGCAGCAGCGATCAAATCCTGGATACTTCCCCGCCCTGCTTTTATACTCAAAAACTCATCAACATCGGTATGGAAAATCCAATCTGACCGCTTATAAGCTTTTAGTTGCGGTGCGTATTTAAGCGCAATGCCATGAGGGCTTCTTTGTGAAAACAACCCCCAAGGGTTTGGAAGGTGCGTGACGATTCCGAGATCATCCAGACGGTCCAAAATTTCATCAGTGCCATCTGAGCAATCATTTGTCAGCACTATAAAATGGTCAATACCAATCATTTGGTTCCATGCAATCCACTCTAAGATGAAGGGACCTTCATCTTTCATGACGGTCACAATCGTTACACGATCAGACATTCAACCTCCTAAAAATTTTGTACCTGCAAACATCGCGCGCTATGTACTTTCATTAAAATAATTCTCTGTAATCCAAGCGCGAAGCTCACTGACCTCAGGTGTATGGCTGATCGCATCCAATCGCGCCTTGTGGCGCTCGACACACAATGTATGCAGGCGAGATAATTCTTCATCTTGCATTAATTCTGCATGTACTGTTCGAGCGGCTGTGAGCTGATGGTTAATCCAGCCCAATGCATGGCCACCTCTTGAACGGACTCGATAATATTTTTGGTTTACTTTACGCCAAGAAGCAACAACATCTCCCCGATCCATCTTTATTAAATATGAATCCACACTGCGCAAGGCGTGGTGGTTTAAGGCGACCAGATCATATGTGCCGCGGCAGTCGTGACTTTTGTCATTTTGGTTTTTAACAAATTCCAAATCCATTGCTCTGCCTGAACCATCTTTCCATATCAGCTGGTTTTCGGTGCCGGAATGAATAATCGGGCGATGATTTGCAGGGCGTTCGAAGGCTGCCGTACCATTGAGAATGGTTTTTACACCACGCCGAGATTTCCAAGGCCCAGGCGTTGGTGTTTCATGCGTATGAAAATTTTCTGTCAGCCACTGATCTTCATATTTTTCATGTCCGCTGGACGTAAAATTCAACTCACTCATAGAGAGTGCATGAAACGGACCCGCAGCTTTTAGCAGGTCGGTGAAAAGCCCTCTCCCAGCACGGATATTGATAAATTCATCGACATCCATCGAGATGATATAGTCAGACCGACGCACAATGGGTAAGGTTAGGCCATATTTAAAAGCAATAGGCTGATAATATGTTTTATCCATCATGAGGGCGGGGTTTGGCAAATGAGTAACAATGCCCATTTCATCCAAACGATCTAAAAGAAGGTCTGTCCCGTCTGTACAATGGTTCGTAAATATTACGAAATTATTGATTCCAATCGATTTATGAAAAGCGATCCATTCTAGAATAAAAGGCCCTTCATTCTTCATGCAAGTGATAATGGTCACTTCAGGATTGTTGAGATTATGTGCCGGGGATGGGAAGCTTTTATCAGCCTCTGGAGCGGATAATTCACTTTCGATTGCGCGCTCAAACACCCAAACAGAGCCCTTCAAATATTCGGGGTGAACTCGAAATCCTAATTTTTCAAAAATTCCAAAGATATGCGATTGGCCTTCATCACCATAAACTTTTGGATGTAACTCAATAATTGCAATTCGGACGCCTTCCAGCGCCGATGTGTCAAATACTTCGAGCTCCGCCCCTTCAATGTCAGCGATCAGTACCGTTGGCCGCACTTCGTTAAGCAAATCATTCAAGCCCATTCCCGGCACGGAGGCAATCGATTCATAATTGCGAGAATCTGGCTCCATACTCGAGCCCCAAAAATCTTTGCGCAAATAGAAATCATGCTGCGCACAACTTGCCTGGGTCACCACTCCATTGAGCAATTCCACATTCGAAATGCCATTAATACGGTGAGTTTCCTCGATTATTTCAATCAATTCAGGATTAGCCTCGACTGACACAACCCGCTCCACGCCTGTAACGCGCGCTGCAATACTGGAGATAAGTCCGATACCAGCGCCAAGCTCCAAAACGCGATCACCGGCTCGCACAAGTCTTTTTACTGCCTCGCACTCCCCTTTCTCATAGCGATTATTTCGCATCGGGCGCTCAATTTTAGGGGTAATGACATCTTGTATGAAAGGAATGTGGACGCCCATTACTTCAATTGTTTCATTGTAACCATATTTTGAGGATGTACTCGGGATATGGTTGGAACTTTTTTGTGACACATTATTCTCCATATCGGCTATGGCTGTGAGATCTGAAAGCCAAGGTTTCTAAGAGTTTTTACTGCCTTGCTTTGAACGCTCACATCTTGCCGCAGCTTTCGCGACATAAAGCGGTTAATATAGCTGGTAGCCATATTTTCTTCATATGCGTTTTTCACTCGGGATTCTTTAAGGCGGGACTGTTCAGAAAAATATTGCGCCCTTTTTGCCATTTTGTCTCCAATAAAAAGGGCCGTTATAAAGCCTCTGCCAAAACAAACCTCATAGGGAATTTTATGGCTTTCTAAATAGCTGCAGGCATTTTTAATGGCGGGGTAAATGATATGCGTATCATCAAAAGCGATAATACAGTTTTCTTTCATAACAGTCATCGCATTCGTGAAATCACGAAAAGCGGCTTCTATTGTGTGCTCACCGTCAATTAGCGCGAGATCAAATCGTATCTCGCCGCGATAATTATTCAGATAATCTGAAGTGTCATCGACAGTCTGCAGCTTTTCCATCTGCGTAGGGGAGGCATGCTGACGTAATCCTTCCAGCATGTCTTCTGTTCGAATATCTTCATATGTGCTCAGTGCTCCTCGCTCATCTGGAGTTAAATCTGGGCGCAGATCAATAGAGAGGGCATGAACGCAGTCATCATCTTGGATATGTGGTTGCAGTGATTTCCCGAGATAAGACCCAATCTCAAGATAGGAGTAAGGGCCCTCTTTAGAAGAGAGCTCCTGCAGGCGAATTAAAGTTGCAATTCCTTGACGTCCGACTTGCCCTTTTAGCTTGAAATCGTCTTTCGTTAATGTGTTCTCAGCTACCATGCTATGTACTCTCGCTCAATCAATCTGCAGCTGTGTTGGCAGCGATCAACTCTTCACACAACTTTATATAAGCTGCATTCAATTTAGGATCCGCATCGAGTTCGCCATTTTGGATAACTTTTTGCAACTGTCCCCAACGTTTTTTTAGAATGCATCGACACATTGCTGGCGGGAAAAGTTCAGCAGAGGCAGCAGCTTGCGCCCAAGCATTCAGAATTGACGGCTTGGGGATATCACCATCCGCACACCAAGTATGTTCGAATAATGTCATAATAAAATCTAGGGGCGCGCCCTTAGGGTGTCTGCGATCTGGGCGGTAGGGCATTTTGAAAACGTCTGTTACAATTTCAAATGAAGGCCAATAGTGCAAAATGCCCTCATCTTGGAATTCCCTCACAACCTCATCGATAGCAACGCGCAAAACGCTTTTTGAAACAGAGTTGGATGTCAGGCAGGAGTTATCCCTAAATGTTGCAATCAGGGGAATTGGAGATAATGTGAACAATATTTTCGCATCTGGGCGATGCTTGCGGATCAGATGATAAATTGCACGCAGGTTCTCTTTGTTTTCCTCAACAGTCGATACGCGAAATTTATGCCGCTCTGGGTCATATGCATCTTTAGGAATTGTGCGCCAAAATACGTTATCCGTCACCTCATCATACCAAACTTCAGATAGGCCAAACGTTAGGATAAATACGTCCGTATCATCAAAAATCCGTTTTGTTTCGGCTTGAATTTTTGGATCATACCCATAGGCTTCGGCTTTATATCCATGCCAGAGATCTTCATCAAAGACCTTATCTTCCCACGCCCATTCAAACTGCTGCCTAATCACAAAGGAATTTACCATCCCCTCACCGCAAGTCACCACATATGCATCTTTTGCTTCTTCATCTTTATTCAAAACGCGGTAATTGCGTCGCGCAAGCCATTCAGAAATATTAGCTGCAAAACAACTGCCGAAGGCCGTAATTTGCGTTTTATCATTAATAAACTTTTCTTTTGGCTCCCAACCTTTGAGGACGTGTTTTTGCACGGAGTTCGCAGGAACCATGCGGGCCATAGTTGGGTTGTAATGCGTATGTTCGCCTCGGAACCAAGTTCGAAATTCGGGTGTATTTCGTGTTGTTGTTTGAAAATTATGGTGACGTGCTTTTCTACTTTTAGCCATGATCTATACCTTACTATTCGTTATTCCTGTATCCACAGGCGCTTAATGCCGCAATACAACCGCTTAATTGTTATACGTAGTATGTTAAAATTTCTTTCCAAACAATGATTAATCCCCACTTTTGCGACTTGCTTTGATCAAGCTGTTATAAAGTCGCATATAATCTGGATCGTTTCGGAGCTCTCGTATTTTTAATCGCCAGTTTCGCATCGAACGGCGTCGTATGTGCATCAGGCGCCCATTAGTTTGATCACTAAGTTCTTCCATCTTTGCTTTTGTCAAATCGAGCTGGTTATAAAGCCCCAGCTCTTCCACTTGATTGCGATTAAAGCGTCGCCAATAGCGCATATTGATCGTACGCGAAGTATTGGAAGCGCTACCGCGGGCTGATTTCAATAGAAAGCTTTCAGTATCTCGTACCGCATAGTGGTTGATCCGCGCAAAGCACCCCATATCCTCATCACTAGAGCGAAAGCCACTCATGGGAATGCACTCAGGCAACAATCCAGACCCATTTGTAAACCGGAGTTCGGGTTTGAGGGGTTCTTTTGGGAGGTGAATGCCGGGGCGCTTAAATGATGTTGTGCGAAATAGAGTTTTTACTGGAATTTTCTCTGTTTGAAGGCGCTCTTCAGGCTCAGCTCTGGTAAGGCGTTCTGTCATCATCTGAGTGTCAAATCGATTTAAAAAACTATTGCCAAAAATGCGCCAATTCAAGCGTATTTCATCCACTTTGCCAGCTTTGCCCTCAACAGCCTCTACCAAAGACTGCAATGTGCCCTCAGGCGTTTTAATATGTAAAAATTCGTCACCATCTAGCCCGATGCACCAATCTGCATCTGCGTAAGCTTGCGTAAGTGACGCCCGCCGCAAGGCTCTATTTTGATAAGGGGGGTTAGGATGGCTTTTTTTAAAATTATTGAGGTGGTACTCGATTAAGCCTGCCTGTGCCATGACGCGCAGACTAAGGTCCGTAAAGTCAGTTGAATTATTTTGATAAATTACTATATCGTCAAATCCAATGCGCTTGTGGTGGGCAACCCACTCCAAAAGATGAGGCCCTTCATCTTTGACTGTCGCAACAAGTAAAAACCTCACCAAGACCCCCTCGGAAATACTCACTTTACAAGCTAGACATAATCGTTCTGGCTTCGCCAGTATTGCCCGCCTGAGCTTTAAAAAAATATTCTATAAATTACATTAAACTATTTCAATTGCGATCATATCAATGCGCATCGCCTGCTTGTCAAAGTGAATTATATAAAATGTTATAGCAACTGTGTCTTTTATGTCTGATTTTTAGCCTATGCCGGTTCGGATATCGTCATTGTATCGGAGTTGCATCAAGCTGTTGGGTGTGCATAATGTTGATCAGTATTAATTTTTTCATGTAAATAAAGGCGGATATGAGCCTTTTGATGCCCGTGTTTTTGGTCTTATTCACTGGACAGTAAGTACATCTCTAAGTAAATACGTAGGATAATATAACACCACAAAGTATTTAGACCGAGTACAATTTTAAAAGGAAAATCAATGACAGATCTCAATCAGATTGGCATGCTGTGGATGCGGGGTTCACTAAGCTTCTTGGAGCAGCTCTGCGTGAAGTCTTTCCTTGATGCTGGTCATCATGTTATTTTGTATACCTATGAAAACGTAGATATGGTGCCTGATGGTGTTGAGTTTCGCGATGCCGCAGATGTATTGCCGGAAGAGGGATTTCTTGTCCATGAACGCACGGGTTCCCCTGCTTTGCATTCAGACCTGTTTCGCTATCATATGTTGCGTGATGCGGATCGGATGATTTGGGCGGATACTGATGCATATTGTCGTAAGCCCTTTGTGACAAAGACCGGCCACTTTTATGGTTGGGAAAGTAAAAAGCATATTAACGGTGGTGTTTTGGGTTTGCCCAAAGATAGCCCGACGTTGCATGGCCTACTTAACCATTGTTCTGATGAATTTGCTATTCCCACTTGGTATGGCGAAAAATATACGCGAGAGCTCGAAGAAAAGAAAGCGGCGGGAAATCCTGTACATGCTGGGGAGCAACCTTGGGGTGTTTGGGGGCCCCATGCGGTATCCCATTTCCTGCATGAAACGGGAGAAGACCGCTATGCATTTGCGCAAGATGGCCTATACCCTTACACATTTAAAGACCGACGCAAAATTGTAAAACCTAACAATAAAATCAGTGATTATGTGACAGATAACACATATTCGGTGCATCTTTACGGTCGACGTATGCGCAAGTTTTTGGCGGAGCATTATAAGGGCGTGCCTGATCCGACAGGGCTGTTGGGCCAGCTCTTGATTAAGCATAAAGTCAACCCGCTGGATGCGCCACTGAGAGATTTTCCAGAACCAGATCGCGATAGTGCTTTTGCAAAAGTGTTTCGAGAAGAAATTGACGGCACGGTCTACACATCGGCCACCCCTGCTGTGCAGGAACCAGCGCCAGTGGCATCCCCGCAAGTCAGCTCAACGTCAGGGGATGCGGTTGCGTTGAATTCTGTAGTGGGCGTCACTACAATGAAAAACGAAGGGCCCTATATTTTAGACTGGGTTGCTTACCACCTTTGGTTAGGTTTCACTCATTTCCTTGTTTATACAAATGATTGCAGTGATGGGACGAATGAGATTTTAGACCGCTTGGCAGACCGTGGGCTTGTAACTCGCGTCGATAATCCAGCAGACATCTCTGCGGGCGAACGTCCTCAACGTGTTGCGCTTTCGATGGCGCAGCAGCACCCTGTCATTAAATCGGCAGACGCTTATATGGTGTTTGATGTCGATGAATACATCAATATTCATACGCCTGAAGGCACATTGCGTTCGTTGATGGATGTGACAGGAAACCCAGAAATGATTTCGATGACATGGCGGTTTTTCGGATGTTCAGGGGTTGTAGACTTTTCTGATGTGCCGGTGCCATTGCAATTTGATCGTTGTTCCCCCCAGTTGGTGCGCGCGCCTCATCAAAATTGGGGATTTAAAACGTTTGTGCGTCTCCCTTCAGAGTTTTCAAACCTCGGCATTCATCGCCCGTTACAGCCAAAAAATAATAAGATGCCGCATTGGGTTAATGGGTCGGGTATGCAAATGCCAGATCGTTACCTTGATGGGGGGTGGCGTTCGTCGCTTGAGAGCTGGGGTTATGGTCTTGTGACCTTAAACCATTACTCCATACGCTCGATTGATGGTTTCTTGATCAAGCGTGAGCGTGGAAGAACGAACCACACCAATCGCGAGCAGGGCATTGAATATTGGAATATACATAACCGCAATGATCAACGCGATTCATCTATCCATGTGAATTTTAATAAAGCAGAGGCTCTTTTGAGCCTATTGAAATCAGATCCTACTTTGGTACAGCTACACGAAAAAAGCTGTGATTGGCATCGGGCGCGGATTAATCACTTGAAGGGCTTGGACGACTATAAGAGCTTGTATTTGGCTTTTGCCCAAAATCCTATGAGCCATATGGTAACAGAGGCCAAGCCTGTCGAGGCTGAGATAAAAGTGTCGGCGACGGATCTTGCTGGAAATCTTTTTCCTGTCGAAGGTCAGCAAAGCGAGACGCAACAGATTTCGACCATAAATTCTATGGCGCAGGCTCCGTTGGCTCCCGCTTCCACGCATAAACCTGAGGCTGCAATGGATCACGTTCTTACAGGGGAAAAGGCTCGTGAAGCATATGCGCAGGTAAATCAGCGCATGCAAAACCTACTTCCTAAGTTGCCGGCGCTTGAAAACCCTCTATCACGTGAAAAGATCACGATTGTCACAACTGTTCGCAATGAAGCGCCCTTCTTGCTTGAATGGATTGCGTACCATCGCTCTATAGGGGTGACGGATTTCTTGATTTATAGCAACGATTGTACAGATGGCACCGTCGAGATTTTGGATCGCTTGCAGCAGATGGGATATGTAACGCGCCTTGATAATCCGTATAAGACCGACAAGGGGCAAAAGCCTCAACGCGGCGCATTAAATCATGCAGTCAATCATCCTCTCATAACGGAGGCCGACTGGTATATATGCATGGATTGTGACGAGTTTATCAATGTCCATGTTGGCAGCGGCACTCTGGGCGAATTGTTTGAAGCCATGGGTGAGCCAAATGTTGTTTCTATGACTTGGAAGTTCTTTGGTAATGCAGGCGTTCACGAGTATGAAGATCGCTGGACGACAGAGCAATTCACACGCTGCGCTCCTTGCTTCATACCGAAGCCAAGATTAGGTTGGGGGTTTAAGTCTCTCGTTCATAAATCCGCGCCTTACAATAAAATTGGCGTTCATCGCCCATTGGATGCTGATGAAACCCGTCTTGATGAAGTGCGCTGGGTAAATGGCGCAGGGCATATGATGCCCGAGCAGGTTTACACTTCTAATAGTTGGCGGACGACCAAACGTACGCTGGGCTATAATATGGTAACGCTGAACCACTATGTATTGCGTTCGGCAGACAGCTATTTAGTGAAGAGAGATCGAGGGCGCGTTAATCACGTTGATGAAGATATGGGTGGTTATTATTGGGATCGCCGCAATTATAACAGCGAACTCGATGACAGCATTCATTCTCGTCTCCCGCGTGCGCGCGCTGAGGCAGATCGCCTCCTATCAGACCCTGAGTTGGCACGTTTGCATATGGCGGGTGTTCAGGCACATAAAGCGAAGGTGCAAGCCCTGAAGCAGAATGCTGATTTTGAGGCGCTCTATCGGAAAATTTCGGCACCCACTCAACCTGATGCGATCTACATGCCTGAACGCTCCGATCCCAAGGCATAAGTTTTTATAATTTTATTTTCAGCCAAACAATTTTGTCGACATATTTTCGATAAAATCGTTTGGCTGTATATTTTTATCCTCGATGATGATGGCTTTAAATCTTGAATGGGCTCCGCAAAATGAAGCCATTGAAACTACAGTCGAGTTGTTAAAGCTTCCCGTATATTTAACTTCTCCATGGGGCAGTGCTTGTCTCAGTGTCTATGGGGTTTAGGGCACAAATCACCTAAAGCCATGGTAGGTTCGGCGCTATGCTTCAGAAATGAAAAAGCGACTTCGATGGCGTGGCTGGCCGCGCTATTGTGCGGGATTTTGGCGTATCGATTAGGCCCATATTAAGGTTACTAGGCAATTGACGTAACAGCAAATTGAACGAAGGCTTGTTTGGTTGTTGATCGGGGTGTTGCTAAAGTGTTTGCTGGCGTATAGATCCCATTGATAGAAAAATTCTGCCAATATTTTTAGGATTTTAATTTGAAACTGCCGTTAAGCATCCTTACTTAAAATAAAAAGCTGGAGGGCGTTCATGTGGCGTTTTAAAAACATACTTTTGGGCCTGAACCATGAAGGATTTTCGGCAGCTGTGCTAACGAAGGTCACTTGGTTGGTGCACGCTATGGTGTTGGGCTTGTGTTGGGCAAAGAGGTCGACACGACGCGTCATTGATAGAAGTTAGGTACTGGCAGTGAAGCCCTAAAATTAGATACACCAGTGAGGTAACCGTGTATGGCGAGAAATATTGAGACTTCTGAGAACAGGGACAACGGCCTCATCGGCTTGATTCCTGTCGCTTTGTCGGCAGCTCTGTTTGCTTGGCTTATCACTCAAGCGAACACGATCGCCGAAGGGGGCGCGATCCGATATGTTTGGGATTGGGTGCCGTCTCTGGGTATTTCCATGTCGTTCATGTTGGACGGGCTAAGCCTAACCTTCGCGCTGTTGATCAGTGGAATAGGTGCGATGGTGTTCCTCTATTCGCGCACCTATCTAGCCGGACAAGAGCATTTTAACCGCTTTATGTTCTTCCTGACCAGCTTCATGCTTGCGATGCTGGGCCTTATTTTGGCAGATAATCTAATCACGTTGTTCGTGTTCTGGGAATTAACCACGATTACCTCTTATCTGCTGATCGGCTTTGCGCATGCGACCGAGAAGGGCCGCCGCTCTGCCTTGCAGGCGCTTTTTGTCACTGGGGCAGGGGCTTTGGCGTTGCTGGCGGGCTTTATCTTGCTTGGTACGACTATGGGCAGTTTCGAGTTGTCCGAAATTTTGGCAAATGGTGATGCGCTGCGCAATCATGAGCTATACGTGCCGATCCTGATCTTGATCCTTGCAGGCGCTTTTACCAAATCGGCGCAATTTCCGTTTCACTTTTGGTTGCCCAATGCTATGGCTGCGCCGACGCCGGTGTCGGCCTTCTTGCACTCGGCTACGATGGTGAAGGCGGGTATTTATCTGATGGCGCGGCTGCATCCGGCCATGTCCGGCACTGACATTTGGTTCTGGACGTTAACCGTGGCGGGGGCGTTTACGGCAGTTTTTGCGAGTGTCTTGGCGCTACGACAAATCGATTTGAAGCAATCTCTGGCCTACACTACGCTCATGGCGCTGGGGACATTGACGCTATTCCTAGGGCAAGATTCAGCTTATGCGATGACGGCTTTTGCGACCTTTTTGATTGTACATTCGCTTTATAAAGCGTCACTGTTTCTGGTGGTTGGCTGCGTTGATTATTCGGCCGGTACGCGCAATGCCGATATTCTTGGCGGGTTGGGCCGGATCATGCCCGTGAGCGCACTTGCGGCCGCGCTTGCGGCGCTGTCAATGGCTGGGTTTCCGCCGTTTTTGGGTTTTATCGGAAAAGAATTACAATACGCGGGCATTCTTGCCATCGGTTCACAGCCGTTCGTTTTCACTGTTGCGCTTTTGCTCTCTAACGCATTGATGTTTGCAGTGGCGGGGATCGTTGCGCTGCGCCCGTTCTGGGGCAGACGCGAAGTAGAACTTCCGCGCTCCCCGAAAGAGGTGCCTTGGACCATGCTGCTAGGACCTGTCGTATTGGCTTGTCTTGGGGTTTTCTTCGGGATCCATCCTGATCCGCTGCAATTCGCGCTCGTGGATCCATTGGTCGCCTCTCTTCTCGGCTCTATAGATGAAGCGAAGGAACTGAAGTTGTGGGCGGGAGTGAATATGCCATTGATCCTATCCATCGTGACGGTGACTTTAGGCGCCGCTCTTTATATTGGTCATCGCGGCCTTCGGGCTTGGCTTGGCAGGGTCGTGGCGGCTGCCCCCAATTTTGACCGGGGTTGGGACCGTTTTCTAGCTGGGCTCAAGGGCTTTGCCGCATGGCAAACACGGATTATTCAGCCGGGTATCTTGCGCGTTTATATCGGGGTCACCTTCGCGACTGCTTTGGTTGCAATCGGCGGGACGATCATCGCGCGGAACGCTTGGCCAGGGCTGCCTGATTTTCAGGATGTAACATGGCCGATCATTGCAATCTCACTGCTCATCAGCGTTGGAGCGATTATGGCTGCGTTAACCAGCTCGCGAGTCGCGGCGATGGCGGCCCTTGGCGTCGTTGGTATTGGCGTGGCGATGGTGTTTATCGTTTTCAGCGCTCCAGACGTGGCCATCACTCAGCTTCTTGTTGAGACGCTTGTCGTCGTGTTGGTGGCGGTAGCTTTGCTGCGGTTGCCACTTTTGGATCAAGGCGGTCGCGATCATCGACCTGCTGATGCGGTGTTGGCGCTTGGGGTGGGGGGCGTTTTCACGCTCGTACTTCTTGCCGTTTTGGAGACGCCGATCGACTTGCGCTTGACGGAATATTTTGAGGTCACAAGCTGGCCAGAGGCCTTTGGTCGCAACATTGTCAACGTCATCCTCGTGGATTTCCGAGCGCTGGATACCTTTGGCGAGATCGCGGTGGTTGTGATCGCGGCACTGTCCGCCTATGCCTTGTTACGCACCACATCTGAAAGGAAGGACCCATGAATTCGATCATCCTTCGGGTCGGCACCCGCTATTTGGCCGGCATTCTTGTGCTTTTTTCGCTCTATATGCTCATCCGCGGCCACAACGAGCCGGGGGGCGGTTTTATTGGCGGATTGATCGGTTCAACCAGCTTTGTTCTATATGCCATCGCTTGCGGGACTGCCGAAGCGCGCGCGGCGCTTAAGATCATGCCGCAAAATATTGCGGTCGCAGGGTTAGGCATTGCGCTGCTTGCCGGAATCGCTGCAGCTCTCTTTGGCGATGCGCTTTTCACCGGGCAATGGCTGTTCCTCAACCCGACTGAAGACAGCAAAGGCCTGCCGATTTCTACCGTTCTTATCTTTGATATTGGGGTCTATCTGGTCGTATTCGGATCGATCTTAAGTATCGTTTTCGCCATGGAAGAGGAAATCTGATGGAAGCGCTTCTTGCTCTGACTATTGGCGTTTTGGTGGCCACGGCGGTCTACCTGATGCTGGCGCGCAATATTTTGCGCTTTATCTTTGGCCTTGTTCTGTTTTCCAACGCGGCGAACCTGACGATTTTTGTCTCGGGCCGCGTGACGGTAGGCGCGCCGCCGTTGATCCCAGTAGGGGCGGATGCGCCTGTGGGCGATGTGGCGAATGCGCTGCCGCAAGCACTGGTTTTAACGGCAATTGTAATCGGATTTGGGCTGTTCGCTTTTGCGCTGGTGCTGATGTTCCGCGCCTACAGCAGCCTTGGAACACTCTATTCAGATGAAATGCGCGTGGCAGAACCGCGTGAAGGTGGCAAGACATGAGTTGGTATCTTACAGTTCCTCTGGTTCTGCCCTTTTTGACGGCGGTCTTTGCCTTCCTGACCCGCTTTGGCCCCGCGGGTCGGTGGATATCTGTTATTGGCAACGTGGCGATGTTGCTTGCGGCAAGCATGTTGATGGCCAAAGTGCTCGATCAGGGCGTGATTGCGGGGCAGATGGGCGGCTGGGCCGCACCTTTTGGTATTACGCTGGTCGCTGACTACCTGAGTGCAGTCATGGTGGTGATTACGGCGATCACGGCGCTTGCCGTATCCGTTTATGCGCTGGGTGACATCAATGATCGGAAAGAGCATCTGGGATATCACGCGCTTTTCAATGTGTTGATCGGCGGGGTGGCGGGATCCTTCCTTACTGGAGATTTGTTTAACCTTTATGTTTGGTTTGAGGTCATGTTGATTTCCTCCTTCGGACTGTTGGTATTGGGCGGGACCAAGGAGCAGGTTGACGGGGGCGTGCGCTATGTGACGCTGAATCTCATCTCGACCATTTTGTTCTTGTCTGGGATCGGCTTGCTCTACGGGATGACCGGCACGCTGAATATGGCCGATATCGCGCGCAGCTTGCCTGAGCTCGAAAACCAAGGGCTGGTTACCGTGATTGCGGTGATGTTCATGGTTGCTTTTGGGGTTAAGGCGGCGGTGTTCCCGCTGTTCTTCTGGCTGCCCGCATCATATCACACGCCAGCTTTCGCCGTTTCGGCAGTGTTTGCGGGGCTGTTGACCAAAGTTGGGGTCTATGCCCTGATCCGCATGTTCACGCTAGTTTTTAACGCGGATACTGACTTCACACATACCATCTTGTTGTGGGTTGCAGCGCTAACGATGATCACCGGCGTTTTGGGGGCCGCGGCGCACAATGATATTCGCAAGATCCTGTCGTTTCATATCGTCAGCCAGATCGGGTATATGATCATGGGCCTTGCGCTGCTTACTCCGCTCGCCATGGTCGGCGCTGTGTTCTATTTGGTGCACCACATCATCGTAAAGGCGAACCTGCTCTTGATCACTGGGGTGATTGAACGAACGGCGGGTTCCACGGAACTTGCAAAGATAGGCGGGCTGTACAAGACGGCGCCGCTGCTTGCGGTGTTGTTTTTCATCCCGGCATTTTCGCTGGCGGGCTTTCCGCCGTTGTCTGGATTTTGGGCAAAATACGTGCTGGTCTCGGCGGCACTTGAAGACAACGCTTGGGTGATCGCTGCAGTCGCTTTGCTGGTTGGGCTGCTGACCATCTTCTCAATGACAAAAATCTGGGCGGAAGCCTTCTGGAAACCACATCCTGAGGGAGTGGATCCTGTTCTGGAAGCGATCGACCCGGCGCGGCGGTGGGCATTTCTTTTGCCAATCGCTGCACTTGCGATGCTGACTTTGGTGATCGGCTTCTTCCCGCAGACTTTCGTGGCATTTGCTGAAATGGCCGCCGCGCAACTGCTGGATCCAAGTGATTATATGGCCGCCGTTTTAGGAGAAGGCGCATGAATACGCTTGTATCAAATATTGTATTGGCTATCGTCTGGGCGCTATTTTTCGGCGGTTTTACTTGGCTGACGGTGCTATCTGGCCTTGCTGTAGGCTACGCGATCTTGTGGCTTTTGCAACCGCTTAAGGGCGCATCATCGAGCTATTTCAAAAGGGTTTGGTATTGGCTCAGGTTGATTGTGATGTTCCACTATGAATTGTTGGCGTCGAGCCTTCAAGTGCTATGGGATATTTTCACGCCGCGCCATTTATCGAACCCTGCGATTATCGAAATGCCACTGGATGTAAAAACCGACGCTGGCATTTTGCTTGTGACCAACCTGATTTCACTGACACCTGGCACTTTGAGTATTGATGTCAGTGATGATCGTCAGACACTGAAATTGCACGTGATGTTCGCAGATGATCCGGATGCGGTATGCAAACAGATCAAAGGCGGGATTGAGCGTTGGGTGATTGATGCCGTAGAAGGAGACACCGCATGAGCTTAGCATTGATAACCTTGATCATGTCACTTGCGCTGGTTTTTTTGGGTGTTGGACTTGCCGTTTTGCGCTTGATACTCGGGCCGACAATGCCGGATCGGGTGGTCGCCCTCGATAAAATGACGGTCTCTATTGTTGCCTTTTGTGGACTTGCGGCGATTTGGTCTGGCGATGTGGCATTTCTGGATGTGGCGCTGGTGCTGGCACTGGTGGGTTTTTTGGCCACGGTCGCTTTAGCTCGATTTGCAGAGCGGGCAGTTATTCGTCGCCAGCAAGCTGAGGAGGCAAAGAATGACTGATATCATCGCTTCAGTTCTAATTCTTATGGGTAGTATTATGACCTTTGCTGCGGGCGTAGGTATTTTGCGTTTGCCAGATCTGTTTACGCGAATGCATGCGGCAACGAAGGTGGGTACGCTAGGATCTGGTCTGACCATGGCAGGTGCTGCGGTGTACTTTGGCGATCCAGGGATTGTACTGCGCTGTATTTTGATCATCGGCTTTCTACTACTGACCGCCCCGATTGGAGCCCATATGATTGGTCGAGCAGCGCTGAGCTTGAAGATTCCCGTTTGGAAGCCGAAAGATGATCCAGAATAGTTGTAGGGGGCATCCAAGTTGTTTGATGTTTCTATTCGTTTTGGTGTTTAGAGATGCTGCGCCTTAAAGGTATGGGTTTAAGTAGAGGCGCGATAGCAATATTAAAATCGACGATCGGTGCGATGACTGTAGTTTCTCAAACGATAGCCAGATCTAGCGCTGGGATGTCTAACTCACGCTGTATCCGATTGCGCAGGTTCGAGCCAAACACACGGCGGTAATAGAGATCAATGATTTAGAGTGAGCTGTAGCGATCGTATCAATTTTTATGAACCTGTTGATAGGACTCTGTAATTTTCACGCCAGCCTCTCCCGCAGCTTCCTTTTGCACGCTTGTGAGAGCGGGCCTATGCGTCCGATAATTTGGTGGCGTTTTTCAATTAATTCTTCCCAAATAGGCGTCTGTGTTATAATAAAACTTTAGCTTCGGTCTGGGCTACATGTAGCTTGGATAATAGGGAACACGGTGCGACATTCAAATCCGTGACTGCCCTCGCAACTGTAAGCGGAAAGTGACGTTGGATTATGCCACTGTTGTTCAGAAACAATGGGAAGGCCCAACCGAACATCGACCCGCAAGTCAGGAGACCTGCCGAAGTGATCACCCTGTCTAATCGCGAGGGGCGTATTGGGCAACGGATAATCCGTAGTGGTGGGATTCTCACTGTCTACGGAAGTCAAATCTTCCATAGACTCTAAAAGAAGCGAAGCCTGAAAGGGCATTCGTCGGGTTATGGTATGAAGAAACAAATAAAATGGTTGCTGGCCAGCACAGCACTTTTGACACAGCCGATAAGCGCACAGGAAACTTATTTCGCCTTAGATGAGATTATCATTTCAAGTGGGTTAACCCCTCTTGAATATGTTGAATCTGGGCGATCTATCACAGTCATTGAAGAAGAGGATATCTCCAAAAACGGTGAGACCCATTTGGCGCAGGCCCTGCGCGCGGTTCCAGGCATTGCCGTAACACGCAGCGGTTCAACAGGCTCTTTGACGGAAATTCGTTTGAGAGGCAACGAAAGCAATCATACCTTAGTTTTAATTGACGGCGTTGAAGTTTCTGCGACGGCAAGTGGGGCTTATGATTTTGGCGCGCTTTTGGCATCCGATATTGAAAAAGTCGAAGTGTTACGCGGCGCGCAATCTTCGCTTTATGGATCAAATGCCGTGGGCGGGGTGATCTCGATCACGACGAAGCAAGTCACAAAAAGCGGATTTTCAGGCGATAGTGGCTTAACTTTTGGCACGGATGGCACAGCGGGTTTCAATGCCTCTCTTGGGCTAAAGGGCGATAAGGGAAATCTGCGCCTCGCATTTTCTCGCTTAAGCAATAACGGCTTTGATGCATCGGGCGACAAGGGTGAGCTAGATGGAGAAGAAAACCAAAGCTATAATCTGAAAGGGGAGTATAATCTCAGCGACAATCTAACGCTTGGCGGCACATTGCGTTATACGGATCGCAGCACACAGAGTGATCAATTCAATTTTGGTGCCGCGCGCAATCAAGATTTAGTGACAAACTCATTAGAACTCACGGAGACGCAAGAACTTTTCGCGTCTCTTTTTGTCGAAACCGAAGCATTGAATGGGCGCCTTCTTTCGCGCCTTGATCTCTCTTATGGCGAGAATGACCTCCAATCATACGCCACGGTGAATGCCAAAAATGGGGATACAAGTGGTTCTCGCGAAAAGTATTTCTTCAAAAGCACTTATGCACTCGATGATCAGCCAATCGCCTTCGCAAATCACATCATCACAGGCGCCGTTGAATGGGAAAAAGAGAGCTACAAAGAGAATGATCCTGCAATTGTTTTTAACCCTGGCCAATTAGAAGACCGCACGCGCATTCAACGGGCCGCTATTGTTGAATACCAAGGCGAACTCAAAGAAGACCTGCATCTGCAAGCAAGCGTGAGATATGATAGAAATACATCCTTCAAAGATTTTTGGACATATTCTTTAGGCACATCTTACCAATTTTCTAATGAAACAACGCGCCTTCATGCCTCCTTGGGAACCGCTGTTCAAAACCCGACACTGATTGAGCAATTTGGCTTCTTTTCAAACTTTAAAGGAAATCCAGATTTAGAGCCGGAGCAAAGCAAAAGCTGGGATATAGGCTTAGAGCACCAATTCTGGGACGGGACAGGATTGTTTGACATCACGTATTTCCGCCAAAATCTTACCAAAGAGATCGTTCCTGATTTTGTGACAAACACGCCCTATAATGCCCAAGGCGAGAGCAAGCGCGAAGGCGTTGAAATTTCAGCCAATCTGCCTTTAACGCAGGCTATAAATTTTGGATTGAATTATACATGGCTCAACGCAACGAATCCGAATGGCAGCAAAGAAGCCAGACGTTCGAGTGATGACTTATCGGTCAGTCTCAAGTATCAATTGCCGAACAATAAAACTCAAATCAGCACGGATGTGAGATATGTCTCGGGATTAACTTTGGTGGACTTTACAGCGCCCTCTTTCGGGTTTGACGCATATGAGCAAAAGGATTTTACAACTGTCGGATTTGGGCTCATCCACCAATTTAATGAGAGCGTAAAACTCCAAGCGCATATCCACAATGTATTTGATGAAAGCTATCAAGAAGCACAAGGTTACGCGAGCCAAGGACGCACCGCATTTCTTGGCATTTCAACGGAGTTCTAAATGCGCCGCATCATCGCCTTTCTCATTGGAATGCTTGTCCCATACGGTGTATTTTCGATGGAGAATACACCGCAACGCGTTGTGTCAATCAACCTCTGTACGGACCAATTGGCGATGATGCTTGCCCAGCCCACTCAGCTTTTTGCGGTCTCTCATGTGGCCTTCGATCCATTGGTTTCCCCCATGGCCATTGAGGCGCAGAATTATGAACTCAACTATGGCTTCGCTGAAGAAATCTATATGATGCAGCCTGATTTAGTCTTCGCCAGTGAATACTCAAATCCGGCTTTATTGAATATGTTAAAGCGTTTAGGCATTAAGGTTGAAGCTTTTGCTCCCTCCCAATCCTTTAGCGATGTAAAAGCGCGCATCGCACAAATGGGGGCTGCCCTAGCTCAAGAAGACACGGCTGCACAGCTCATAGCCGATTTTGACGCTCAGCTAGATGATTTGAACACTCGCCCTTCCACACAAGTAAGTGCGATGATCTACGCCGCAAATGGCTACACCTCTGGCCAAAACACTTTGGCACATGAAATCCTTGAAGCGGCCAGATACCACAATGCCGCACTTGAAGCGGGATATGCATGGGGAGGGAAAGTGCCCCTTGAAATCTTGGCGATAAACCGCCCCGATGTATTGATAACCTCCTCACGCTACCCCGCGCATTCCCAAGCGGAAGCCATATTAGCACATCCCATCATCAAAGCGCTGCAATCCGACACGCATCAGCAACAGCACCTACAAGACCAAGATTGGGTCTGTGGCACACCTTATGTTTTGCGCGCCGCTAAAAATATTATGCTGGGAGCCTATGATGACAATTAAATTGTTCTTAACAACGCTCGTTTGCACACTTTTTGTCATATCGCTCTTCATTGGGCCAGCACATCTCCCAATTTCAGACAGCCTTGTCGCAATCTTCAGCGATCAAGGTATGCTTACTTTAATCATGTATGAGATAAGATTGCCGCGTGCGCTTTTAGCAGCACTCATAGGCGCAGGCCTCGGCCTATCAGGCGCCGCCATGCAATGTTATTTGCGCAATCCCTTAGCGGAGCCTGGGATAATCGGCATTTCTTCCACTGCAGCCTTAGGCGCTATTATAGCTTTGCAAACTGGATTTGCCGCCAGCTTTGCATTTGCATTGCCCTTATCTGCCTTACTGGCGGCTGCCATCGGCGTCTTCATTGTGTTGCGCCTCTCAGGCCCAACCGCCTCTTCCCTCACATTGATTTTAGCCGGTGTCGCCGTCTCGGCCTTTTCGGGGGCGCTTTTAACTTTAGTGCTAAACCTCTCTCCAAATCCATTTGCTGTATATGAAGTTATCTTTTGGATGATGGGATCCGTTGCCGATCGTTCAATGCAAGATTTTTGGCTCATCTTGCCATTTTTAGCCCTCGGGGCCTTCTTGCTCTTAAAAAGCAAAAACGCCCTCGATGCACTCACCCTCGGCGAAGACGCCGCCCATAGCCTTGGCATAAACATGCATAACTTGCGCCTCGTGATCATATTTGGCACGGCTTGTATCGTAGGCGCATCCACTGCAATTGCAGGCGCGATCGGCTTTGTCGGCTTGGTTGTCCCGCATATTTTAAGACCCCTTGTGAAAGCGCAACCTTCACAGCTCCTTCCCATCTCAGCCTTAGGAGGCGCTGCATTGCTCTTATCTGCTGATATATTCATAAGAGTTGTTTTTCCGACCAAGGATTTAAAACTTGGCGTGATTACAGCCCTTCTTGGCGCACCGCTCTTTCTTCATCTCATTGTAAAATTGCGAAAGGGGCAGGCATCATGATTTTAGAGGTTCACAACCTGTCAATCCACCGCCAAAAGAGCATGCTGTTATCTGACATTTCTTTTTCAGTGAGCACAGGGGAACTTGTTGGAATTATTGGGCCAAATGGCGTTGGAAAAACGACATTAATGCGCAGTATTTTAGGGCTCGTTGAGCATAGCGGCCAGTGCAATATAAGCCAACTTCCAACAAAAGAGCGCGCCAAAATCGCAGCATGGATGCCGCAAGAAAGAGAAATTGCCTGGCCTATTTCTGTCGAAAAACTTGTCGCTCTCGGCACGATGCCGCATCGTCAATATTTCGGAAAAGCGCCCCATAAGCCTGATCAAAAAGTAACCCAAGCCCTTAAAGACCTTCATCTTTTACCACTTAAAGATCGCCCAGCAACGCAATTATCAGGCGGCGAAAAAGCCCGAGTGCTGCTTGCGCGCGCCTTGGCTCAGGACACGCCGCTCTTACTCGCGGATGAACCGATCGCAGGGCTAGATCCAGCGCAACAAATCTCAACGATGCGCCTTTTCGCCACCCTCGCGCAAAAAGGCAAAGCCATTGTATTATCTTTGCATGATCTAAGCTTAGCCGCGCGGTATTGCACCCGCTTAATTGTGCTTGGGGAGGGTAAAATGGTCAGCATAGGCGCCCCGAGTGACGTGCTAACAGAACAAAATTTAAAAAACGTCTTTCAGGTGCGCGCTTGGCAAAAGCACACATCCGAAGGGCATATTTTTCAGCCTATGGAAGTGATATAATGGATTGGCAAGGATTAACCGAGTTTGCAAACCGAGGCGGCCCTGCTCTGTGGGTTATTGGAATATTATCCATATTCGCATTGAGCATCATCATGTGGAAAATTGTCCACTTATTTGGCCTCAAAGCTTTCAAAATCCAACAAAATGCTAACGACGTCGCAATCTCTTTAAGCGAATACCCCGACCCAGAGATAGAAAAAAACATGAGCATGACTGGGAAGCTTGCATATACTGCAAAACAAACGCTTCACAGTCCGCACTACAGCGATCAAACTGCCCGTGAGGAAACCACACGCGTTGCAAAGAATATGCTCTTCGATGTGCGTATAGGTTTGCGCCCCCTCGAACTTATCGCCAATATTTCTCCCTTAATTGGCTTATTTGGAACAGTCCTTGGAATGATATCCGCGTTTCAAGCTTTGCAAATTGAAAGCACTCAAGCCGATCCATCCATCCTAGCCGGCGGAATATGGGAAGCGCTTTTAACCACGGCCGCGGGCATGTTCGTTGCCATTTTTAGCTCCATCGCTCTGACATGGTTTGAAGCAATCGCAGAGCGCCTCCAAGCCGAGATGGAAGATGTGGCCGCCAAAATATTTGCACAATCCAATCTGCCCCAAAGCGATTGAGCCCAAGATGCTTAGCCTCTCACCTCATAAAAGAAGAAAGAAAATCAGCCTCACGCCTATGATTGATGTGGTATTTTTATTGTTGGTGTTTTTTATGCTCAGCACAAAGCTCAATAAAGATACAGCAATCCAAATTGGCGGCGCTGGTCATGCTGGAATATATCAAGGCCCGCCGCGCCTGATTACTATTTTTGCCGAACAGATAAAAATCAACGGCACACCAACCACCTTTATGAAATTGCCCTCAGATCTCGAGCTCCTAACACGAGATAAAACCGACACTATTATTTTACAGCCGCAAGAAGGGGCAACAGTCCAAAAGCTTGCAGATGTGCTCTCTTCGTTAAACCAAGCCGGTTTTACAAATGTTGTGGTGGTGCAATAACGATATGAAAAAAATGGATTTTTCTCAGCAAAGCAGCAAACGCGCACCAGAGCAAATTTTGCCCATGATAAATGTGGTGTTCTTATTATTGATCTTCTTCTTACTCAGCGCCTCTTTTTCGCACCCCCTACCGCAAGGCTTCATCGTGCCAACCTCCGCAGGGCAAAAAGCCCAAGCAACTGAATATAAAGTATATATCACACAAGCGGGCCAAGTCACATTTCAGGACACAAGCGCAAGCCGCGCATGGGAAAACTTGTCTCAAATTTCTGAACCAAGCATGCAGATCCTGCATCTCTATGCAGATGCCCAGCTATCTGCACAAACACTCACGCAAGATATTGAACGGCTCGAAAATATTGGCTTTTCAAACATTGAATTGATCGTGCAGTGAGCATGAAGAACGTTTTAGTCTTTAGCAGCTTTATGATACTGGCCACGCTTTTGCATGCCGCCGCTTGGATATCTTTGCCGTCAAAACCTGCAAAGATTGCGACATCTCATAGCCTTGAAACCATATCAATCTCATCAGCGCAAAAGGACTTAAAAAGCCTCGTTGATACTTGGGTCGCCCCAAGATTTAGCGCATATACACCGGCAGATAGCCTGAAGCCTGAAACGCAAAACACAGTGCAAAATTCTATAACAGGCCCGGATCAAACAGGGCGTTATCAAACAACGCTGCACAAGATGCAGCCTTCATTAAAGGCGCCCGCCTCTGAAGTGCGCGCGCCTGCGCCCATTCGCGCCGCCGTGCCAACACCCAAGAAAATATCTCCCCAAAAACATCAAGGTCAGCGCCCATCTGCCGCAACCCTCACCAAAAGTGAACGCCAGAAAATGGTCGCAACATGGGGCCAAGAAATACGGAATACAGTGTTTAAAAACTTATCGAAAATCAGGCAAAATGCCAGCACAACACTTGAAATCACACTCACGAAATCAGGAAAAAAACGCCAGATTGCGATCACACAATCAACAGCAAATAAAACCTTTAATGCAGCTATAATTGCACGACTGAAGCAAATTGATTTCCCTCCCGCACCACAAAATTTAGACTTAAAAGAGTTTACTTTTAAAGTGCCAATCAAATTCAGGTAAGAGTATCGGCCCAGTGCTAGCAGTATGCCAGCTTCTGGGCCGATCATTTAGGAGCTCATTATCCTCTGCGCCAAAAAGCACAGTTGGATAAGCGTTCAAATATTTCGAGTGGCAAAAGCGTTGTGCGTTCAATCTTCCGGACAGGGCCTTTCACCGTGTGCAGATCTGGCGTCATAAGCGCTTCATCAAAGCTTTCTTCTTGGAACTCGAGATTAACGAAATCATGTTCAAAGTGCGGGACGCCAAGAAAGTCATAAATGCCTTTCATCGTTGCAGCAGGATCTTCGCATAAGGCATCATATTCAACCAATAAAATGCGATCCTTATATTGGCCAGATAATGCTGATTTTAAATGCCCTAAAGGCGATCCTACCATACCATCATTGGCCATAATCCCCTCAGCGCGTGCCACCAATGTTGAGCCAGGGTTGACCATTTTCGATTGACGCAAAGGAGCCCTTTGAATGATGCGTTCAACGGAATCCATGATCCATGCAGGATCGCGGACCATAGCTATTATTTTTACCTGATCATCAAATAAGGCCATCAGCTCGGGGATGCGCCCAGTCCAACCGCGGTTTGTATCAAACACATAACCATCAGGATCAGAATCATCGTAGAAACCATCAAAAACGCCTTTAAGAATTTTCTTGCGATCCGTATCGTTGATTAGGCTAGAAATTTCAGGATTTTGCGACATCGCAACGCGGACCATGCCAGTAATCGACCCAACAGGACTGGTCATACCGGCTGTTGCCTTAGGGTTCTGGCGCAATATTGCTGACAGAAGCGTTGACCCTGAACGAGGCAATCCGCTCACAAAAAAGTACTGCCTAGAAGCCATTTGATCAGAAGATGTCATTTAAAGTATTATTCCATTCTCGTTACGGGCGGCGCAAACGAAGCGAGCGCTTTATGCTGTTATGTATTCAAAGCGACCCATCATGATTGATTTCATTGGCAAAACTGACACGCCAACAGTTGTCACCAAAGGAGCATCATCAGGTTCAAACAGCATACGCATAATATTGGACATCATCATAGACAAGGCTCCGCAGCATGAAAAATTAGGGCTAGAGGCGACAAAAATCTCGACACTTAGACAACGCTGCAACCGATTGATATCACCGTCGATAACATTGGATGCGAAAGAAATTGATTCCGTGACGAGGCGAAAGAGCATATCACGCAATTCATGCAACGGATGATCCACTGGGATGTTCAAGTTTTTTAGCAGTTCCCATTCCAAATTGCAGTCTTCACCCAGCCGTGAAATAGTATGACTGCTTGTTGGCGGAAAACTTTGAAAAACATTTCCAACAAGGAGGCGATTATCCTGCTTTACAGAATAATAACTCTCATAAGGCTGCGCCTCCTGAGAGTTTTTCTCAAAGCGAAGATTGAATTTTTCAAGGCGATCCGTAAGCATAAGGGAATCCTAAATTTAACACGTTATTAGTTGCAAGCTCGATTAAAAAATATCTCTAATATTAACTACATATTCTCAATTGTGGTCTGGGGAAAGAGCTCTTAATAAATTTCTCTTAACGTCATGTAAAGAAAATATAAGTTGCTTTCTTTGGTAGTCGTTTAAAGACGAGCCCGTGAGCGCCTGCATTTCCTTGGCGAGATCAGCGGCAAGCTGCATAACACGCGTGCATTCAGCCCCTTCGCCATCATCTAATTTACTCTTAACATCTACGACCCATTCTTCGATCTCAGCACGTTCAGCTTCGGATAAAGCGCGATTGCTGGCCGGCCAAATCACGCCATCACCATCAACAATTGCGATACGTTTGAGAGAGCTGGATAAGTTTTTTGAGGAGGCATCTACCAAAAAAACAACAGTTTTCTTGGGTTTGTAGCGATAATATATGTCCATTAAGATTTATACCGACATTCTAATAGAGAGCTCTTCGAATACATCATTAAATCCACTCCGTGTATCTTTGGCCAAAAGTAAAACCTTGCACATATTCACAAGCATAACTGCCATGGAATCTAGTATCATACGAGCCTAAATTGTGAACACATCAGAGCTTCCGCTGCACGCACGAGATGTTATGGGCATAAAACAATCATACTCAAATCCGTGCAGTTCATCCTATTATAAGACAGACATAGCTTCTTTAGCGTTTAATTTTGGTCGGCATAAAATCATATTTGGATTACCGCCGCTTTCGATTTCTGGGAATATATCTACCAACTCTTTATAAGTTGAATCCATCGCGTTATTTACGACGAAGCGACCAGGGTGGAAGCTCTCGGACCATAGCCCACCACTATTAACAACTTCATGATTATCAAAGACGAGATGATAATATACAATTTCTTCACAATCATCTACGATTTCAACATTTTTATCACCTGTCAGGTGCTTTGCCGGCACCAAAGCCTCTGGAATATCGTATAAGATTTCAAGAGATGAATTTTGCAGAAGAACCTTGTGCTGCTGAGAAACGATGCACTCATCATGCTCACCAAAGGTATTTTTCTTAATTTTGACAGGGCGGCGATCTGGGAACTGGCGTAGCGTTTCGCTACTCACTAAAGCCTTCAAAATGTATTTAACCGGCTGCAATCCATGGTCCCGCGTCATGACGAGGGTGCCTTCGGCAATATTTTCGACAGGGACCATTTGATCATCTGCACACAGAATTTTATTTCCAGCTGTGAAGCACGTATTCGTAACATTTTGGCCCCCTCCAACGGCAAGGTTGTTAAAGGAGGTGAATTGAATAATACCAACTTGCTGGCCTAAGGAATTGAGTATTCTATATTCGACTTTACCAGTCTGCGTTGCACCATAAGTAAGGCCGGAAGCAGTGACAGTGGGCGTCGCCGTCGTAAACCCTTGCGGAAGTTCAAGCGCAAAATCTTCAAGAGACGTTGAATGGTAATACGCCGTGCCGACAGACCATAATTGATTGGCGTTGGCAGTCGTTAATATCGAAGGATCAAGGTATACTGTCGTGGTACCACGAGCAACAGAGTCAAGCGCGTTCCCAGTTGTACTATAACCCCCAATATCATTAACATTGGTATAGGTCAGAATATAATCGAGACCAGTATCATCAAACACAAACCTTAGGAGGCCATCATCTGAAGGGTCATTCCCAGTTTCGTAAATAGTTGCAGAAGGCCCACTAGGACCATTATAGAATTTGTATATTTCGTTTCCTGCACCATTGACTAAAGGCATTACCCATCTCCTACCAACATCGTAAACTTCGCAATTGAAGGTCACTATCACGATTCCTACAAACACTCAACTCTCAATGGTCTTGTGGTGAATAAATTGTAAAATTTGCGGTTTTTACTGGCTTGAAGGGGCGGCGTCATCAATCTCCTCTTTAAATAAGGATTGGTGCTTTGCGCCAATATTGGACGCTGCGAGGCCACTTAAAAAAAGAAGCATCCGTGAGCAGAGGAGCAGGCTCTGTCTATTGAGTGAAAAAGCTATGCAGCCTTGAGGAATGACGGCTTTTATGGAACGTAAAGATCTGGTTCGCTCGCATTGGTTGCTGCTCTATATAAAGGAGTGTTGCCGTAATTGGTGGGCTTGGCCTTTTGAGCTTGATGATGCCACATAAGCCCCCATTCAAGCACCACTGTTTTTGCGAGAGAGCATCTTGTGCGCGGCCCACTCTCCTATCGAGGCGTTGTTGATCGCTCAGCCGGTGTTGCGGAGTCCAAAAGTTCGGCCCGAACTTACCAAACCCACCGAAAAACATCAGCGCCGCGCCAGCTTTGATTGATACGTGGATGAAATTTACATTCGTGTCGGCGGGACGCTAAGGTGTTTCTTAGTAAGGCGATTGAGCAGGTCAGGCCCCATCGTCCATTGATAATCGTCACGGACAAGGCTCCGACATATTGCCATGTCATCCGCAACATAAACCATCGATACGATCCGCATTTCAAAAGCGATCATGTAGCGTTGAAGCGGCTCCCTGACCACCAAAAACTAACGCGACAGTCGCGTCCCATCTTATTTACACTATTCCAGATGAATTCAAGCCACAGTCACGGCATGCTGTATGCAAAGTGTTATAAGGCCCAGCTTGTCTTGGGTTTGCGTTTTTGGCTGAGCATTCGCTCATTTTACTGAGGCCGTTCGGTAGTGGTTTAGTTTTTCAGAATTTTTTAGCTATTGTTGCCATCCATACGCCTGAAGGTTGGTGTATGTTTAGGTTT
>CALLMA010000108.1 GCA_938008015.1 uncultured Celeribacter sp. | reverse complement strand
CCTAGCCGCCTATTTTGTCGCTAATTTAATTGCAACTAGCACATCTTGCAGACGATTCCATCCCACGCTTCCATGTGCAAGGAGTTTTTCCGCACGTGTTGCTAAGGGCTTTGCGGCTTTAAGATCGCCGCGCAACACATGTGCTTCAGCTCCATTAAGCGCGGCCATCCCTCGATTGCCCTTTTTCGCATAAGCGGCTGCAAGCTGGCGCAGGACCCGCGGATCGTATCTTTCGCGCGCACGCGCATTTTCTAATGCTTTAATGGCCTTGTTTAAATTCGAGGATGTCTGTGTCGCTAAAAGTGCACGCCCATACCCAGCTTGGATTTGCGCGTTTTTGGGGGCCAACTGAGCGGCGCGCTGATAAGCGACAACAGCTTGCTCGAATTTTCTATTCTCTAAAAGTATCTGCCCTTGCAGTTCTGCGTAATAGGGATCGCTTGGGTGGGCTTTCGTCAATTGTGCTATGGCGCGGATCGCCTCATTGGGATTGGGTTGCCTATGGAGGGCAACGGCTTTAGCCATCAGAGCAATGTCTGCATAGGCAATTTTATTGACTGTTTTTAAGGTTGTTTTAGGGGACACGATAAAGGCGGATAGTTTTTGCTTGGCGCGTTCATACCAATATTGAGCTGTTTGATTTTCTTTGTAAGTTTTTGTGTCGCCTGCGACAAAGCCTTTTACAGCGCGTAAACGATCTTTCGTCAGAGGGTGGGTGCGTGCATATGGGTCTTGTCTTTTCGCGGATAAAAACTCCTGACCGCGAAAGAGATTTAACACGCCATTCATTGATTCTGGATCAATGCCTGCGCGTTTGAGGTATCTCAAAGCCGCCTCATCCGCACTGGCTTCCTCTGAACGCGTATGGGCAAAGAAGAGCCTCTTTGACGTCCCGGCAGAGCCCAGTGCAATGCCTGTTGCAGCTTCCGCATTCCCAGTACCAGCTAAGACGGCACCAGATAATAATAAACCAAGCGCTCTGCCTCGGTTTGCTTTTTGGAAATTAAGGTGTCGCCTTGTGATGTGGCCTGAAGAAATATGGGCGGCTTCATGGGCGATAACGGCTTGAAGTTGCTCGGCGGATTTCAGCCGCATGACCAAGCCTGAATGAATGAAGATATGATTATTATCGACGACAAAGGCATTGGGCTTAGAATCATTTATCAAAATAATCTTCACACGAGAGGCGGATAGGCCTGCGGCTTCAAGGATGGGTTGTGCGAGGCGGGTGAGGGCGTGCTCAATATCTGGATCGCGCAAATATTGCCTTGCATGTAAGGGGTTGAGCGAGGTGAACAAGAAATAAAGCGCCATGAATAGGACTTGTAGATTGATTTGAAAACGGCTCTTCTTTTGGTTCATAACCATTTACCTCATGCTTGAAGAAAGCTACTGATATTTAAGCTAAAGAAACACAGGAACTCTCGAATGAAAACCTCATCTCGCTCAAATGTCGATCCGTTCATTGTTATGGATGTCTTGGAGGCAGCGACACAGGCTGAGAGGCAGGGACGTTCGATTATTCATATGGAGGTTGGTCAGCCCAATTGCGGCGCGCCTCAGCAAGCTTTGGATTTACTCTCCTCAGAAATGCAACGCCAATCCATGGGCTATACTGTGGCATTGGGTCTGCCTCAATTGAGGGAAGGCATTTCTCAATTATATAAGCGGTGGTATGGGCTTGATGTGGATGCATCTCGTATTATCATTACATCAGGCTCTTCTTCTGCTTTTATCTTGGCGTTCACAGCCCTTTTTGATGCAGGTGATAAAGTAGGTCTTGGAGAACCTGGGTATCCATCCTATCGGCAAATCCTTTCTGGCTTATCTATTTGCGATGTGGGTATTCAAACGGAAGCTGAGAATAGATTTCAACCTGTCGCGCATCAAATTGATGCTGCGTTGGATGGGATGATTGTTGCCAGCCCTGCGAACCCTTCTGGAACGATGCTCGGCATAGAAGAGCTTCGTAATTTGATTGAGCATTGTCACAAGCATGATATCTCCTTCATATCTGATGAAATTTATCATGGTATTCAATATGAAAAGCGGCCCGTTTCGGCGCTTGAAATTTCTGATGATGTTTATGTCATTAATTCATTTTCCAAGTTTTTTTCGATGACAGGCTGGCGGATTGGTTGGATGATTGTGCCTGAGGATCATGTGCGCACTATAGAACGCCTCGCTCAAAATTTCTTTATCTGCCCACCTCACGCCGCCCAAATTGCTGCGATTGGTGCTTTAGAGGCCTATGAGCACTGCGCTGATAGAATTAGTGAGTACGCACGCAATCGAAACTATTTGCTTCAAGAGCTTCCAAAGATTGGTTTTGATAAGATTGCACCTCCAGATGGGGCATTTTATATCTATGCGGATGTTTCAAAATTTACTGATAACTCACTTCATTTTTGTGAAGAGATTTTACAAGAGGTCGGGGTTGCCATCACACCAGGCCTTGATTTTGATCCGAGTAGAGGGGCATCGACAGTTCGCTTTTCTTATTCGCGCACTTATGAAGAGATCGTTGAAGCTGTTTCGAGGCTTAAGAAATATATGACGCGTTATGATTGCGCTCAATAAAGTTGCTTTAACTATGGTGTGTAAGGTCATGAAAAAAATAATAAATATTTCCACAGTGCGACTCTTTATTCGGGTTTTCATTATCTGCGCTTTCTATTTGCCTTTCTCGCTTACCTCTCTACATGCAGCCTCATTCTCTGCCTTGGCAGCATATGAAGAGCAAGGATCTGCTATTGAGAGCACCTCCAATTCGCAAGCGACACTTATTATTCATTTATCCCAATCCATTCCTTACCGTGTGTTTACTCTAACGCAGCCGAATAGATTGGTGATTGATTTCGCCGAAATGGATTGGAATGGATTTGACGCTAGAAAATTCATTCGTTCAGATTTTATCGAAAACGTGCGTGTTGGAAAATTTACATCCGGATGGTCGCGAATGGTCTTGGATTTGAAAGAACCGCTACTTTTAATGCAATCTGAACTGAGCAGAACAGCCAATGGCGCTCGGCTTCATATGCAGTTGCAAAAGACGGATTTTCAAGAGTTTGTTGAGCAATCAAATGTAGAACGCGTGGATATAAATCTTGCACTCAATGGTGTGGAGGGGAGTGTTGCTCCTCCTCTTAAAGCTCCGCTTGGAAATAGGGCTATTCGTGTGATGCTGGATCCTGGGCATGGGGGCATTGATCCTGGTGCGCGCAATGGGAGCGTGAAAGAAAGTGTCTTGATGCTGCAATTTGCTCGCGAGCTCAAAGAGGTATTGCTGCGATCAGATCGTTTTGACGTCGCAATGACGCGTGAAAAAGATCAATATGTTGGGCTTGAAGAGCGCATTTCGAAGGCGAATGCCTTTAATGCGGATGTTTTTATGTCGCTTCATGCCGATGCGCTTGCTCAAGGCCAAGCGAGAGGTGCGACGGTTTATACATTATCTGAAACCGCAAGTGATGAGGCCTCGCGCAAGCTTGCGCAGCGTCATGACCGCGATGCGATTTTAGCAGGCGTCGCGCTTAAGCGGCAAGATGATGCGGTTGTAAAACTTCTTGTAGATATGTCACGAAGAGAAAATGAACCGCGTAATCTGCGTCTCGCTCATAGTATGGTGCAGCATTTAAGTTCTTCAATTGGAACATATAAACGCCCGCATTTGCAGGCGAATTTCTCAGTCTTAAAATCGGCTGATGTGCCTTCTATTTTGGTTGAATTGGGTTTTTTATCTTCGGCATTGGACCGAGATAAAATGCTGACTTCGGCTTGGAGATTAAAGGCTGCAACAGCCCTTCGCGCTGCATTGTTGGATTGGGAACACAAAGAGATCGCGGCCTATGAACAGCGGCTCAAATAAATCGGCGATAAACTGTTAATTATAGTTCCATAAGAAGTTTTGATTTTACTTTATATTCCCTGTATGGGAGGGGATTAATAAGTTCTAAATTTCCGAATGGGTGCTCCGAATGGGTGCGATGACCCGCTTTCAAAATTTGAATACATTGACGACGAAGAAGAGAAGCTGAGGGCTGAAAATGTTGCGATTTATTTTATCATTTATAGGTACATTCTTTTCGCTTATCGCCAATGGTATGCTCCTTTCGGTGCTGTTTGTGGGCGGTATTTTATGGATTTATAGCCGTGATTTGCCTAATCATGAAACACTGGCGACATATAGCCCGCCTACGATCAGCCGTATCTATTCCTCTCAAGGCCGTATTATTGATGAATTTGCGCGCGAACGTCGCTTATTCACACCCACGGAGGATATTCCTGATCTGGTAAAGCAGGCGTTTATATCAGCGGAAGATAAGAATTTTTACAACCATAAAGGCTATGATCCACGTGGTATGGTTGCGGCGGCGTTAGACGCTGCAAGCGGGGGCGGGCTTCGCGGTGCTTCCACCATCACACAGCAGGTTATGAAGAATTTTTTACTTTCCTCAGATCGTAATATCGAAAGAAAAATAAAAGAAATTATTCTTGCGGCGCGCATTGAGCGCAGCTTAACGAAAGACCAAATTTTAGGGCTTTATCTCAATGAAATTGATTTAGGCGTTCGTTCATTTGGTGTCACAGCTGCTGCGCAAAGTTACTTTAATAAGCGCTTAGATCAACTCAATGCCCAAGAGGCGGCTTTTTTAGCGATCCACCCGAAAGCACCTTATTCATATAACCCAGCCCGCAATTACGACGGGGCGCTCCAAAGGCGCAACTTTGTCTTGCGTGAGATGTTTGAGAATGGCTATCTCTCTCAAGCAGAATACGATGAAGCGCGCCAATCTCCTATCCATACAGTGCAGACAGGTGAACTCGCCTCCTATAAAGAAGGCCTGCCGTTTCGGGGCTATTTTACGGATGAAATTCGCCGTCAATTATCAGAAGACTTTGGGCAAGACGAATTTTTTAATGGCGGTCTGTCAATTCGGGCGACAATGGATCCTGAGCTTCAAGTTGTCGCCGAGCATGCATTGCAAAGACGCCTTGAGCAGATTGATCGTCAGCAAGGTATCTGGCACAAAACATCGTTCGCCATTGATCCTGAGCATTTAGATGATGATACTTGGGAAGCCGCTCTTTCCGAGGTTCGTATCGCCCGAGATATTACACTTGATGGGCAGTGGCATGTCGGTGCCGTTCATAATATTTCTGATCGCTCTATGAGTGTCTTGGTGGAAAATATCGGCGAAGTCTCAATTGCACGCGACAATATTAAATGGGCGAAAGGCTCTTTCGCTGATAATTTTGAGCGTGGTGATGTCGTGCATGTCAGCCGCATTTCAGATGCGGATGCGCAAGAAAGCCGCTGGGGATTACGGCAAGTCTCTGATGTTCAAGGCGGTTTTGTCGCAATGGATGTCAACACTGGCCGCGTGATTGCGATGCAAGGTGGCTTTTCTTATCAATCCAGTGAGTTGAACCGAGCCTCCCAGGCATCACGCCAACCTGGTTCCTCATTTAAACCGTTTGTTTTTGCTGCAGCGCTTGATTCTGGGTTTTCACCCGCATCGATTGTGATTGATGCCCCCATTCGAATAAACACACCACAAGGCGTTTGGCGTCCTAAAAACGCATCTAGGCGCTTTTATGGCCCAACCCCGCTGCGCACAGGGATTGAAAAGTCCCGCAACTTGATGACAATTCGTCTGGCGCAAGAAGTTGGGATGGAAGTTGTTGCGGATTATGCTGAGCGCTTTGGTGTTTATGATGATATGAGTTTGTTCCTATCTGCATCGCTTGGGGCTGAGGAGACGACACTTCTTAAAATGGTATCTGCTTATGCGATGTTCGCCAATGGCGGAGAGCGTGTTGAGCCGACTTTGGTGGACCGTGTCCAAGATCGTTGGGGTAATACGATATATAAGCACGATCAACGCGAATGCGCGGAATGTCGCGAAGAAAACATTGAAAGCGGCCTTGCTCCTAAAATCATTTCTAATCGTGAACGCGTTATGAATGAAGTTACTGCCTATCAATTGACATCGATGATGGAGGGGGTTGTGAGCCGAGGGACGGCGGCCTCTTATATCAAACTCCCCGTGCCAGTAGCAGGAAAAACAGGGACGACAAATGATGGCAAAGATGCTTGGTTTGTCGGCTTTACGTCGAATATTGTTGCGGGCTGTTATATTGGCCATGACCTTCCTAAATCGATGCCTGGAGCTTCGGGCGGAGGCTTTTGTGGCCCTGTTTTTGAAGAATTTATGAAGGCGGCGACCAAAAAATATGGGGGCAGCAAATTCGATGTTCCTGATAATGGACAGTTTATAAAAATTGATCGCTTCACGGGCGCACGCTTGGCTGATAATGCAACGGGTGACAATGTTGTTGCGGAATTTTTCCGTGATGGCGAAGAGCCAGTTTTTGGGCTTGCTTATGATGGTGGATTTGCAATGGGCTCAGATTTACCTCTCTTTACAGAGGCTCAAGGCGCAGAAAATGACGGTAATATAGAAATTCAAACGACAGGTGGGGAAGTGATAATCGTGCCGAAAAAAGCGACGATTAATTCTTTGTCTTCGGGTGGTTTATATTAAGAGCCGCTTTTGTATGTAGATTTAAGGGAATGTGATGATGCAACTAAATAAAATTAATGATCAGATTACAGTGAGTGGACAAATTGAATTGAGTGATCTCAAAAAGATTAAAGACTTAGGTTTCAATTCGATTATTAACAATCGCCCTGATCAAGAGGTTGGGGTTGATTTGCGATCTGAGATGATCGAAGCGGAAGCAAAAAGGCTGAATTTAGAGTATCGGCATATCCCCGTTTTTCCTGCTCAACTAACAGTCGATTTAATTGATGATATTCGGAATGCTCTCAAAGAAATGGAAGGCCCTGTATTTGCTTACTGCCGCTCAGGAACGCGCTCTTGCACTGTTTGGGGCTTGTCGCAAAGCGGGATGATGGAAAGTGATGAGATCCTCTCACAAGCATCAAATGCAGGATATGATCTTAGCTCAATATCTGGCCTTTTATAACAGGCAATCGATACGATCTTTTAGGGAGAGGTGCGCGCACAAAGGCGCGCATCTTTTGTGTTTTAATTCACAAGTGTGCGCTTTATGGCATCAGCCCAGCCATCGTATTTTCTGCCACGAATCTCTTCGGGCATGTCTGGATGATAGCCCGCATCTGATTGCCAATTTTTTGAAAATTCATCTGGTTCAGGGAGCGCATTCATTGCAAGCCCTGCCAAATATGCAGCACCTAAGGCGGTTGTTTCTACATTCTTTGGGCGATTGACAGAGGCCCCCAAAATATCTGCTAAAAATTGCATGGTGTAATCGGAGGCACTCATCCCACCATCAACACGTAAAGTCGTTTTTTCTGCGTCCGGCCAATCCGCCTTGATAGCCTCAATGAGATCGCGTGTTTGATATCCAACGCTTTCAAGAGCGGCCTTTGCAAATTCATTCGGGCCAGAGTTGCGGGTCAAACCATATATTGCGCCACGTGCTTGCGCATCCCACCAAGGCGCCCCAAGGCCCGTAAACGCAGGTACGAGGTAAAGATCTTGATTGGGATCGGCAGCTTTTGCCATCTCTAGCGTGTCTGAAGCTTTTTCAATGATGCCCAAACCATCTCTGAGCCATTGAACGACCGCACCTGCGATGAAAATTGAGCCTTCAAGCGCATATGTCGGTTTTCCGTTTAATTGGTAGCCGATGGTTGTCAGCATTCGGTTATTCGAATGAACGGGTGTTTCGCCTGTGTTCATGAGGGCAAAACAGCCTGTTCCATAGGTCGATTTCATCATGCCGGGCGTAAAGCACGCTTGACCAACAAGAGCAGCTTGTTGATCTCCTGCGACGCCTCGAATGGGGAGATCATAGCCAAAGAGAGTGCATATACCATAATCATCGGCGCAATCTTTAACCTCGGGGAGCATCTCTAATGGAATGCCGAATTTGTCGCAGATTGTTTTGTCCCATGCTCCTTCGTGAATGTTATAGAGCATGGTGCAGGCTGCATTTGTGGCATCACATGCGTGAAGTTTTCCTTCGGTCAAATGCCAAATCAGCCAACTATCAACTGTGCCGAATTTTAATTTGCCCGCTTTCGCTTTTTCACGCGCGCCTTCATTATTGTCTAAGATGTAAGCAAGTTTTGTCGCTGAGAAATAAGGATCTAATAGCAAGCCAGTGCGCGCTGTTATTTCCGCTTCAAAGCCTTCATTCTTTAAGGTTTCGCAATGTTCAGCTGTTCGGCGATCTTGCCAGACAATCGCCTTGCCAAGCGCTTCGCCTGTGTCACAATCCCAAACAACCGTTGTTTGGCGTTGGTTTGTAATACCCAAAGCAAGAGGTTTTTTCCCAGATTCTTCTAAAACGTTTTTGATGACGTTAACCGAGGTGTAGATGAGATCGGAGGCTTCGTGTTCGACCCAGCCAGATTTTGGAAAATGTTGCGCAAACTCTTCTTGTGAACTGTGAGTCGGCTGTAAGTCAGCATCAAATAAAATGGCACGTGTCGAGGTTGTGCCTTGATCAAGGCTTAGAAAGCTCACTTCCTTATCTGATGTGCTCATTTCACATTCTCCGCTTATCATAGTGTCAGATTTACTGTTGGATGTTTTGTTGAAACCATGCATCAATATTGGCTATTTGATCGCTATCCATGCGTAAGCCAATTTTCGTGCGCCTCCAAATGGCGTCTTCTGTGGTTTTCACAAATTCATATTTTACAAGATATTTAAGCTCTGCTTCGTAAAAATCATGCCCAAAATTTTGCCCCATTTCACTTTTGGACTGGAGGCCATCGAATATTTTCGTGGCATTCGTGCCGTAGATGAGCACAAGGCGTTTTGCTTGTTTTTCATCGATATAAGGCGCTACTTTTAGCAGATGAGCGATGGTTTCTTTCTCAGTGCCATACTCAAATGCGCCAGGTAGGGGGGCGGATGATGTCCATGATGATTGAATTGGGAGATGATCTGAAAGTTTGTTGAGAACAGATTCTGAGAGTTTGCGGTAGCTTGTGATTTTGCCGCCAAATACATTCAATAAAGGAGCGCCATTGGTCTCTAGGGAGAGCACATATTCACGCGTTGCTGCTGTTGCTGATGACGCGCCATCTTCATAAAGGGGGCGTACACCGGCAAAACTATGCACGATGTCGTCTGTTGAAATCGGATCTTTAAGGTATCTATTGGCAAAATCAATGAGATAGGATTTCTCTTCTTGCGTTGCTTGGGCCGTGAGGGGATCATCTTTATGCTCTGCCTCGGTTGTCCCAATCATTGTGAAATCTGTCTCATAGGGCAAGAAAAAGATAATGCGACCATCAGACCCTTGAAGAAAATAGGCTTTATCATGATCGAAAAGTTTTTTCGTGATGATATGTGAGCCGCGCACAAGGCGAACACTCTCTGTGCTGTTCATGCGCACCACACCTGAAACGATATCTGCCACCCAAGGACCACCCGCGTTTACTAAGGTTTTCGCTTTAAATGTGCCTTGTCCTTCAACAGAAATTCCCCAATGATCATGAATACGCTTTGCCGAGCTGACCTTTGCGCGCGTCATGATATTCGCACCTAATTGCGCCGCATCCATGGCATTTAAAGCAACCAGACGTGCATCATCGACCCAAACATCGGAATATTCAAAAGCGGTTTTAAACTCATCTTTGAGCTTTGCCCCTTCAATTTCCTTTTTCAAATTGAGTTTCGAGGTGGCAGGGAGGATTTCGCGCTTGCCTAAAATGTCGTATAAAAAGAGACCAAAGCGAATGACCCACGCAGGGCGACTTCCCTTGAGCCATGGCATAAAAATCTTTAGCAATTTGCCAATCGGGGTATTTGTCTCAAATTTCATCGATTTTGAGAGCGGCAAAACAAATCGCATAGGAAAGGCGATATGAGGCATTGCCTTTAATAACACCTCACGCTCTTGAAGGGCTTCTTTTACAAGGCGGAATTCTGCAAATTCGAGATACCGAAGGCCGCCATGGAAAAGCTTTGATGATTTCGATGATGTGGCTTCTGCAAGATCACCTTTTTCCGCAAGCGCGACCTTCAGGCCGCGTCCTGCTGCATCGCGCGCAATTCCGCATCCATTAACCCCACCACCAATTATAAAAATATCATAGAGAGTATCATTCTTATCAGATTGATTTTCTTGCGTCGATTGCTGGTCCGTATAGGAAGGATTTGTCAAAAGAACAGTCCTTTTAAATCTTGAAGGTTTATAAAATTATTTAGCCAAACCGCTTTGGTTATCAAAAAGCGGATCGAAAACGAGCTGTTACCGATAAAGTAGAAGGCAAAAAAACAAGATGCAATGGAAATATAGTGATATTATTCGAAGTGTAAGTTTTGTACTTAAAATCGCTTAAAATGAAGACAGTTACGACGTCTTCTATTGCAGTATGTGAAAAGGCTTCTGGAAAACAGATTCTAATTCGGCTATTTCGAGCGAAATAATATTGAAATGAGATGACATGTCTATGTTGAACGAAAATGCAAAACTATCTGTCGCACCTATGATGGATTGGACCGATCGAAATTGTCGCTATTTTCATAGAATATTATCCAAACATACGCTCCTTTATACGGAAATGGTCACAGCGCCGGCTTTGGTGCAGGGCAGGGCTTTCCATCTTTTGGATTTTTCTGCATGCGAACATCCGCTTGCCGTTCAACTCGGTGGATCTGATCCAAAAGAATTGGCGGAAGCGACAAAGATTTGCGTCGATTATGGGTATGATGAAATCAATTTAAATGTTGGATGCCCTTCTGATCGTGTTCAGTCTGGGTGTTTTGGCGCTGTTTTGATGAAGGATGCAGGTTTAGTTGCAAAATGCGCGCAGGCGATGAGAGAGGCGGCTCAAGATGTGCCGGTGACAATCAAATGCCGGATTGGTGTTGATGATCAAGACGCTTCGGAAATTTTGCCTGCATTTATTAAGAAGATGAAGGATTCTGGTGTTGAAAGAATTTCAGTACATGCGCGAAAAGCGTGGTTAGAAGGACTGTCGCCCAAAGAAAACCGAGATATTCCGCCATTGGATTATGATTTGGTTTATCTGATGAAACAGCAATTTCCTGATTTGCATCTCTCCATTAATGGCGGGATAAAAACGCTTGAGGAGGCCCTTGGCCATTTGGCTTATATGGACGGTGTTATGATTGGGCGCGCCGCTTACCATCAGCCCTATGATATTCTAGCGCAGGCTGATCGGGATGTGTTCCACAAAGATGTAGAACCTATCGCTCGCGAAGAGGCGGTTCTCGCAATGGAAGATTATATTGGGCGTCATCTTGAAAACGGCGGTAAACTCGCTCAGATCACCCGCCATATGCTGGGATTATTCGCATCACAGCCAGGGGCGAGGCGATGGAAGCGTGTCTTATCTGAAAATGCGCATAAAGAGGATGCAGATTTTAGTCTCTTGCTTGAGGCTTTGCCAAAATAAAGGCCGCAAAATAAATATGCGGCCCCTTGTTGCGACTATCCGTTATGGGATGATGCGAGAGTATTTTGTGCCTTTTAGTGTCGCACCGGCTCTCAGGCCTGCTTGCGCATATGTCACCGCGATCACGGGAGAAAGTGAGGTCGTTGTTTCGGCAGATATGCTATCGCCTTGAGTTGGGATCGCATATTCGATGTCAGCGCCTGCTACCCACCCAGATGAAGCTCTGAACTTTGCAAGAGCGGCATCTGTCATGAAGAAGAGGGTATGCGCATATTGCTGTGCGCCGATTTGCAACCCGAAAGAAGCTTGTGCTGCGCCGTAATAATCAATCGTAGCATCATTTACACGAAGAGCCCCTCGGCCATAGCTTGCCCCAAAGCCAAATCCCGCTTCAGTGATCAAAGGCATTACGAGAATGCCAACGGCCTTCTCGCGTAAGTCGCGTGTGCCTGGATAGTTTTCATAGAGAAAGCTGAGCGCGGCATCAACGCGCGCATCAATAACAGCTGCGCCATTGGCTGCGATGCTATTATTACAAGCGCCCAAAGCCGCCATGCTGCCGATGCCTGCAATAAATTTCCGTCTTTGAATATTTTTCATACTCGAATACCTCTGCTCTGTGCCACTATTTTGTAGTTTTTTATAAATTAATGATTGGATAAGCTTCTGTCACGCAATTTGTGAGTTTCATATCTTATTTTGCGAGTAACTTTGCGGCATGAGGCGCAAAATACGTCAAAATTCCATGACATCCTGCACGCTTAAAACTTAATAAGCTTTCTAATATGACTTTATCTTCATCGAGCCAGCCATTTTGACTTGCGGCCATGATCATCGCGTATTCACCAGAAACTTGATAGGCGATTGTTGGAGCGCCAAATCTTGTTCTGACTTTCGTGCAAATATCCAGATAGGGTTGCCCTGGTTTTACGATCACCATATCCGCGCCCTCATTAAGATCGCGCTCAACAAGGCGAAGGGCTTCTTCGCTATTTGCTGGATCCATTTGATACGTCTTCTTATCGCCCTTTAAAGCAGAAGAAGCGCCGACCGCATCGCGAAAGGGGCCATAATATGCGGAAGCATATTTTGCAGCATAGGACATAATCGCAACTTTGGAGTAGCCTGCGTTTTCGAGGGCTTTGCGAATAAGGGCGATGCGCCCATCCATCATATCAGAAGGGCCAATAATATCCGCGCCAGCCTTGGCTTGAGCGAGCGCCATTTTGACCAGAGCCTGATTTGTTTTATCGTTATCAATTGCACCATCGACAATATAGCCATCATGACCGTTGATATTATATGGATCGAGGGCAACATCGGTCATAATTGCGATTTCTGGCAACTCTGCTTTGAGAGCGCGAATGGCGCGGTTTA
>CALLMA010000107.1 GCA_938008015.1 uncultured Celeribacter sp. | reverse complement strand
ACAAATGGCACGGAGCTCGATGGCATTGTTCGCTTTATCTCCCGTTCTGCTGATCCCTCCACGAGAACATTCCGTATCGAAATCGAAGCTGAGAATAAGGATTACAGTGTGTCAGCCGGCCAAACGGTTGAAATTGCCATCGCCGCAGCAGATCGAAAAGCTCACCTTGTTAAACAATCTTCTCTTGTTTTGAATAATGATGGCGATATCGGCATTCGCACCATTGGCGATAATAATATCGTTGAATTTAAACCAGTTGAAATCATTAGAGATTCTCTTGATGGCGTTTGGGTATCCGGATTGCCTGAAGAGGCGACAATCATAACGACTGGGCAAAATTACGTTCAAGCTGGCGTAGAAGTCGATCCCCATTACCAAGCTCAAGAAAACGAGGGACTATAAAAATGACCTCGATTATTGATTGGGCTGGTAAACATGCGCGGATGGTTTTAGCCTTTATTGCCCTTACGCTTGTCGTTGGCGGCTTTGCCTATAGCTCTCTTCCCAAAGAAGGTGAGCCAGATATTGAAATTCCGATGCTTTTCATCTCCGTTCCTTTTCCTGGAATTTCAGCGGAAGATAGTGAGCAACTCATTGTCAAATCCATGGAGACAGAGCTCTCTGATTTGGATGGCATCAAGCGCATGCTCGGCACTGCGGCAGAAGGCTATGGGGGGCTTTTATTAGAGTTTGAATTCGGATGGGATAAAACCCAAATCATCGCGGATGTGCGCGATAAAATGGGCCGTGTCGAAGCGAGTTTACCGGCAGGCGCCAATACTTATTCGATAAATGAGATCAACTTTTCGGAATTTCCAATCCTCATTGTCAATCTTTCTGGCCCAATTCCGGAACGAACATTGGTTAAATTCGCCAAACAATTGCAAACGCGCCTTAAAGGCATCGACAGTGTTCTGGAAGCTCAGCTAACAGGCGCTCGCGATGAGATGCTTGAGGTTCTTATCGATCCACTTCGCCTCGAGGCCTATAATGTCACTGCGTTTGAATTGATTGATGTTGTTAGCAAAAACAACCGACTTGTCGCAGCAGGTGAAATTGAATCGGCCCAAGGCTCTTTCGCGATCAAAATTCCATCGAGTTTTGAGGACCAACAAGATGTCAGCGCTTTGCCTGTGAAAGTAAATGGGGACCGCGTTGTTACATTGGGCGATCTTGCCAACATTCGACTATCCTTTGAAGACCGTGAAGGAACAGCACGTTATAATGGTGAAACCACAGTTGCATTGCAGATCGTCAAGCGCAAAGGTTTCCCGATCATAGAAACCGTCGAACAAGTGAAAGCGGAAATCGATCTCGAGGTTGCGACGTGGCCCCAAGAATTGCAGCAAGTCATTAATGTTGGCACATCAAATGATCAATCTCGCCAAGTCGAATCTATGGTGAACCAACTTGAAGGATCAGTACTGACTGCTGTTGCATTGGTGATGATTGTCATTCTTGCGGCTTTAGGGATACGCTCTGCGCTTCTAATTGGCTTTGCAATCCCAACATCCTTCCTGCTTTGCTTCATATTCTTTGGCATTATGGGGATTACCATTTCGAATATGGTGATGTTCGGATTGATTTTAGCTGTTGGTATGCTCGTTGATGGCGCAATTGTGGTGGTTGAATACGCAGATCGCAAAATTCAAGAAGGCGAAGGCCCGATGCAAGCCTTCATTAGCGCAGCAAAGCGAATGTTTTGGCCCGTGCTATCGTCAACGGCAACAACGCTTTGCGCATTTTTACCAATGCTCTTTTGGCCCGGTGTTGCAGGCGAATTCATGGGGATGCTGCCGGTCACAATCATCTTTGTCTTATCCGCCTCTCTGATTGTAGCGCTTATTTATCTGCCCGTTGTTGGCGGTGTATCCGGGCGAATTTCTCGCGTATTTGACACAGGAGCGGAGATCGTAAAACTTCTAGTGCCACTATACGCACGCATTGGATGTGCCATCGTATTTTCTTATGGCGTATTCTATGGCCTTTTGCAGCTCATTCGAGGCGGTGTCTTCATAGGGCTTTCTATGTTTATAATATGCTCGATGATTGCGGGGGTATTCCTTTCATCCATCCATAATCAAAAACGGAAAAATACCGTGGATGTGGAATATAAACGCACGAAATTCGGTAAGTTCATTGAATTTATTGTCGGCAACCCGATTATGCCAGTTGTGACAATTTTTGCCGTGATCCTATCGGTCATCAGCGTTTTTATATACTATGGCTCAAATAATAACGGGGCTGAGTTTTTTGCCGCAACGGAACCTGAGCAAGCAATCATTTACGTGCGGGCGCGAGGCAATGTTTCACTTGATGAAAAAGATGAATTTGTTCGACAAGTTGAAGAAATTGCCCTTAACCAAGATGGCATAGCCAATGCATTTTCTTTTGCAGGGGCTGGCGGGCTCAACTCTAACACAGGCGGCGCCTCAGGGCCAAGCGATACGATCGGCCAAGTTCAAGTTGAAATCATCCCGTGGGATGAGAAGCCTATTTCTGAAGAAAAGATCAAATTATTTGGTCTCATTCCATGGACAAAGGAAGTAAAAGCTGAATCTTATCAAGGCAATTTCGTGCTCGATGAGATGAAAGCCAAGCTTGATCAGCTCCCGGGAATTTATACAGAAATCCTTCCTCTTTCGGGCGGCCCCGCATCCGCGAAACCCCTGCATCTGCGCCTCACCGGTAACAATATTGAGGATCTCGTTGACGCAACTAAAATCGTGCGCCAGAAATTTGAAACAACCCCTGCTCTCACAGATATTGAAGATACGCTGCCACTCCCAGGCATCGATTGGCAAATTGATATCGATGTCGAAAAAGCGGGCCGTTATGGTGCCGATGTTGCGCAAGTTGGTGCGATGATCCAGCTTGTAACACGGGGTATATTTCTCGACACAATGCGCGTTGATAGCTCGGATGAAGAAATCGAAATTCGAGTACGCCTTCCTCAAGAATACCGTCTTCTTTCAACGCTAGATACTCTCAAACTGCGCACTCCCAACGGCCTTATCCCGCTTGCAAATTTCATAGAGCGCAGGCCCGTAGAGCAAATCTCGCAGATAAACCGCGTTGACCAAAAGCGCTACTACGATATCAAAGCTGGTGTGTTAAATGGTCAAATGAATGACGATGGCACAGTTATAAACGGCAATGAGCGCGTCGCCTTTATTACAAACTGGCTTGAGGGCAAAACGCCCCTTCCAAACTCAGTTGAATGGGAATGGACAGGCGATGAAGAGGAGCAGCGCGAGACAGGGCAATTCCTTGCAAAGGGTTTTTCTGCGGCACTCGCTTTAATGTTCATCATTTTGCTGGCGCAGTTTAATAGCTTTTATAATTCTGTTCTGGTTCTCTTGGCTGTTGTCATGTCAACAGCAGGCGTTTTAATCGGGCTCATCGTGATGAATATGACATTTGGCATGATCATGACAGGCACGGGAATTGTCGCCCTTGCGGGAATTGTGGTGAACAACAACATTGTTTTAATCGATACTTACGGTGAATATTCAAGATATATGCCGAGGATAGAGGCGATTATCCGAACAGTGGAAAATCGAATACGCCCCGTATTATTAACAACTATTACCACCATGGCAGGCTTAACACCGATGATGTTTGCGCTTTCTTTGGACTTCTTTGACGGTGGATACACAATCAATAGCCCGACAGCTCAATTTTGGACCAACCTTGCCACAGCTGTTGTCTTTGGTTTGGGGACGGCGACGATATTGACGCTTATTTTCACCCCCGCAATGCTCGCCTTGCGTGTTTGGATTTTCGTGATCTTCAGATATATCGCCATCACGATTTTATCTCTATTCAGAGAAGATGCCAAAAGCGTGGTGGATCAACGACTAACACGTCGCACGCAAAATATTAAAAACCCAGAGTTTATATGGCACGAAGAAGAGGCGCAGCAAGAAGAGGTCTTAAAAGACATTCAGCCCGAAAATTCTAGCGAAGAATGTGACAAAGAGCCCTCAACGCCAGAAGAGCCTGCTCCAAACATGAATTAAACGTCTTACGATTATATTCAATTGCCAGCCTATGCCCACGCATAGGTTGGTGCACATTCGGCTTAAACTCGCGCTATTAAAATTTTTCTTGAATGATTTTAGGTCAAAAGAAATAGCCACAAAAAAAGCCCCAATACTTGGGGCTTTTTAGATAGATTATGTCAACAAGAGACGATTTAATCTTCGATCGTTTGTGTGCTTGGCGCTTCGGCTGAATCTGAGGCAGCAGCCTCTTCAGGCTTTTTCTTGCGCGGCGCGCGTGGCTTGCGTGGCGCTCTGGCTCTTTTAGGTTTTGGCGCATTTTCTGGCGTTTGCACCAGCATATCGTCATTCTCTTCTTCAGAGACAACGCCCGTATCTTCTTCATCTTGAACAAGAATATCAGGTTGTTCACCAGTGCCTGCGGCGGCTGTTTCTTCTTGCGCCGCCATGATTTCATCACGTTTTCTTTGACGCTCAGCCCGCTCCGCTTCTTGGCGTTCACGGCGTTCTTGTTGCTCGCGCTCTTTTTCGATACGCTGCGCTTCCAGCTCTTTTTGAGCGGCTCCAAGCAAGCGCAAATAATGCTCTGCGTGCTGTTGGAAGTTCTCAGCCGCAACACGGTCATTCGAGAGCTGCGCATCGCGCGCTAATTGGCTATATTTATCTATAATCTGCTGCGGTGTACCGCGCACTTTGCCTTCTGGTCCAGAGCTGTCAAACACACGATTAACAACATTAACACTTGGGCGATTACGATTATTTCTTGAACGAGAGCGATTTTTCGAAGATCTCATATTGATGTCTTTCGAGCCTTATACCAGTTTTGTCTTTATTAGTGACTGCGGATAACGATTTGACCCAAAAAATCTAATATCAAAAATTAAAAAGATATAATTTATCAGGGTAAAATTATGGACGACATACTGTCACATTCCATATATGCCTAATAACCATTAATTTACGTTGAACACAAGAACTTTACGATGAAAAAACGTGTTTAATATTAATTTCATGGTGGTGCTTTTGAATTCTATTGCAACACGCCCAAAACAATCCGATCGCGATTATCAAAATCTTGAATGATATTCACCTCTTTAAAGCCGGATTGATCTAAAATATGCGCAACATCTTTGCCTTGCGTCGATCCAATCTCGAAGATGAGCCTGCCTTGAGACGTCAAATATTTAGAAGCTTTTCTTGAAATCTTTCGGTAAAAACTGAGCCCATCTTGCTCATCAGTTAAGGCAAATCTTGGTTCAAATTCCAATCCCCGATCCAAGCCTTGCATTTCATCGAGGCTAATATAGGGAGGGTTTGACACGATTAAATCGAATTTGCCTTTAATGTTTTGCCACAGATCAGATTGTATAAAATCAATGCGATCGGCAACATCATGATCGCGCGCATTCACCTTTGCAACCTCTAGAGCGGCATTCGACAGATCCGATGCCACAGCCCTCGCATTTTCTCTCTCAGCCATGAGAGAAACAGCAATTGCGCCCGATCCTGTGCCAATATCTAAAACCTTTTCAAACGAGCGCGAAAGAGCAGCTTCTATTAAAAACTCAGTTTCAGGGCGTGGATCAAGGACATCTGAATTAACACGAAACCGCCTGCCCCAAAACTCACGATAACCTAATATATGGCTCATAGGCTCATAAGACAGGCGCCGCGCGACATATGACGCCAAAGAATCCCGTTGCTCAACGGTCATCTCATCTTGCAGATGCAAAGTCAGATGCGACAAACCAATCCCTAGGCTATGCGCAGCCAAAAGGCGGGATTCTCTTTGCGGATCAATATGAGTGAGCGCACTAAGTTGTTCAGAGGCTTCTTTTAATGCCGCAAAAACGGTATAATTCATTATCCATTCATCTCAGCAAGAAGGCTTGCTTGATGATCAGAAGTGAGGGCATCGATCGTTTCATCCAAATCACCTCCCATAATTTGCTCAAGTTTATAAAGGGTTAGATTGATACGGTGATCAGACATACGCCCTTGCGGAAAATTATACGTTCTCACCCGCTCAGATCGATCTCCAGATCCAACCTGTGCTTTTCGATCTGCAGATCGTTCATCATGCAGCTTTTGGCGCTCTGCATCATAGAGGCGCGCTTTCAAAACATTCATCGCGATTTCACGATTTCTATGTTGTGACTTCTCTGAAGATGTCACAACGATGCCTGAAGGGATATGCGTAATTCTGACCGCAGAATCTGTTGTGTTTACGTGTTGCCCGCCTGAACCAGAAGCACGCATTGTATCAATGCGAATATCTTCATTGCGAATCTCAATATCGACATTTTCCGCTTCCGGCAAAACAGCCACAGTGGCCGCAGATGTATGAATGCGCCCGCCGCTTTCTGTTTCAGGCACGCGCTGAACACGGTGCACGCCAGATTCGTATTTCATCCGAGCAAAAACGCCCTGCCCTGAAACATTGGCAACAACTTCTTTAATTCCACCTAATTCACTCTCAGTCAGCTCAATAATATCAAATTTCCATTTTTTAGCTTCCGCATAGCGCTGATACATGCGCAGCAAATCACCTGCAAAAAGAGCAGCCTCATCACCGCCCGTTCCTGGACGAATTTCTAATATAGCAGAGCCATTATCCGCCGCATCTTTTGGCAAAAGCGCAAGTTGCAATGCATGCTCCGCCTCAGGAATAGCCGCTTTGAGCGCTGGAATTTCTTCTTCCGCAAGCGCCTTCATATCCGGATCATAGAGCATGGTTTCAGCTTCCTCAAGATCCGATAAAAGTTGTTGATAGGCGCGCACCTGATCGACGACAGGCTTTAAGTCGGCATACTCACGCCCCAGTGCCGCAATATCCCCCTCGCCACTTACCATCGAAGCTTCTATGAACTCAAACCGCTGCGTAATTTGGTATAATCTATCTTCAGGTATCATATTTTTGCTCGTATTTATAAGAATGGGCTAAGAGGGTCGCTCGAAGGTATGAAAGTTTATTGTCTTTTGGGAGGTTGAGTATGATAGCTTGGTAATCTCCAGCCAAATATCATTGACCCTCCGCGAAGAACCGCAGTTCCAACACCTGATACAACAAAGGCAACCGTCTCTGATCCCGTTAAGAATATCATCGCAGGATAAAGGCACGCCCCACCGAGAGCGGCACTGACGTACATCTCTCCTTTTGAGAGCACCAATGGCACCTCATTGGCAATCACATCGCGCATCATCCCACCGAATGTTCCTGTCATTACTGCCATGAGCAAAACAATCGGCCAAGAATCTGTAATGGCGAGTGTGATTGTAATTGCCAAAGGCACAGTCAGCGCCAAGGCAGCAGCATCAAACCAATTCAGCCATAAAATACGGCTTTCCAGCTTTGGCGCCAAAATAAAGCCCGCAATCGCCGAAGAGCTCGCGACAAAGAGGTATATTGGGCTATTAACCCAGAAAACAGGCGTATTGCCTAAAATGATATCTCGAATAGTGCCGCCGCCGACGCCCGTTATACAGGCCAAAAAGACGAAGCCGACAATATCGAGCTGCGCGCGTGAAGCTACCATTGCTCCGGAAAGCCCGAAAACAAAAACAGCAATAAATTCTGCGATAAGTAAAAAATCCATAAGTCTATTTAGGCAATAAAAAACCTATGAGCAATTAATATTACAAGGATTAATCGCAAATCTCTTGTTCGTCCAATCCAGCCGCTTCCAACCAAGCTTTCACGCGCCTCTCATTGACATAGAAATCAAAGCGGCCAAACCGAAGCCGTGATAATACAGCCAGCTCACTACCTTGTTCAGAGCTCCGAACCGCTATGGTAACGACATCAGGAAATCCCCAAAATACTGATCGCACAACATAGGTAACACGGCCAGATTCTATATCGCCAGCAATCCGCTTAGAGCAAGGAGAGGATTCAGCGATTTCACATAATCTACAAATCGAATCTTTTGGTTCGAACGGCAGGCAGAGTTTTATCAGCACGCCTGATCTTTGCGGGTTTGATGCCGAAAATGGATCAATATGCCATTTTTTCACGCGCATTGGTAAAAAGCGAATGATCAGTTGTAAAACAAGAAAAACTGAGCCACCCAAGAGAATGATCGTATTCATATTTCCAGCCCTCCGCTTATCTTTCCAAACCAGCTAAGATTGCTTGAGCGGCACGAATGCCTGGATCCAGATCGCCTTGCCCAAGTAATCGCATAGTATCATCTAATGCTTGCATTTGCGAATCTGGCTCGCTCAGCACTTGATTTAAAGAGCGGGCAATATTTTGCGGCGTACAGTTTTTGGCTAGAAATTCAGGAACAACACGGCTTTTTGTAACCAAATTAACCAATGTTACTGTATCGATGAGCAATTTCCGCTCAACGATAATTTGCGTCAACCAGTTCATCTTATATGCGATCACCATCGGAGTTTGATTGGCGGAAAGCTCCAATGAAACCGTTCCCGAGGCGGCTAAAGCAACATCAGCAGAGCGAAAAGCTGCCCGTTTATCTTCTTTATTTGCGGCCGCAATGACGATCGGATCAAAACGCCAGTCTTGAATTTGTTCTTTCAAGACATGACCTTGGCTTTGCGCCTCAGGCACAACAACTTTTGCATCAGGATGCTCTTTTAAGAAACTCTCCAAAGCACGGCCAAAGCAAGGTGATAAACGATTTATTTCACCGCGCCGAGAACCTGGCAAAACCAAGATGAGCTTTTCATTTTTTAAATCATATTTGTCGCGAAAGCTTTGGACAGCGCCCTCATCCGCGATTTCCTCAGACACAACAGGATGCCCAACAAAATCACACCGCAGCCCCACTTTTTCAAAAAACGGCGGCTCGAATGGAAAAAGGGCAAGGACTTGATCTACCTTTTTTGCCATCTTCTGCGCGCGCTCTGGTCGCCATGCCCAGACTGTTGGCGCAACGTAATGACAGATACGTATATTCGAATTTGCCTTCACAATATCAGCAACGCGCAGGCAAAAATCAGGACTATCAATTGTGACAACAACATCCGGCTGCCACTTTAAAATGGCTTGAGCCACTTCTTTTATACGTCTTTTTAAATGAAAATACTTAGGAAGAACTTCAAACAACCCCATGAGAGAGAGTTCCGACATTGGAAATTGACTCTCCAACCCCTCCTCAGACATCAAAGTGCCGCCCACACCTTGGAACTCAACATTCGCCAACCCCTTAAGCCCACGCATCGCGGCGGCCCCGAGCTTATCTCCAGAGGCTTCACCTGCGATAAGAAAGACTTTAAGCAAGCGCTCTCCCATCACAGCACACGCAGGAATAATCCCGCCTTTTCAATTTTTTGGCGTACTGTTTCTGATTGTAAAATAAGAACTTCTCCCGCAGGGATCGCAATTCCTCCGATTCCCGCTTCAATAAGTTTATCGATGGTATCAGGACCAATCGTAGGAATATCAATCCGCATATCTTGCCCTGCTTTCGGCATTTTAACAAATACGCCCTGAGATCGGCGGAGATTGTCAGGTGTGCGCGCTACAAAATCGAGCAAAGCATCCGTTCCCTGAATGGTTTCAATTCCCAGCACTTGCCCTCCCGCACACACAACACCTTGCGCAACATCCATAGGAGAAAGAGCAGCAAGAACATCTTGTGCTTTCGCTATATCTTGCGAATCTTGCTCTGTCACTTTTGCCCCCCAATGCGTATTTTTTTGCAACGTCAGCTCAGGGCAGATTTCATTGGCAGAATGAATTTGAAAACCTTGTTCTGTAAAAAGATTTATAACCTCTCGCAATAAGCCATCATCACCTTTGCCCAGTGACATCGCGAGGCGCAAGGCGTGACGGTCTAGTTTGAGGGGGTTGATCTTAGGGCGCGACATAGAGCCTGCAAAGCTCACGGAGCTTACATTCTTCGATTTAAGATCTTTAAAAAGCTGGCCAAGTTTTTCAATGCGCGCCAGCAAAGGCTCCGCATTTATTGGTGTCTCACTTTTTTCAAAGGTCACATAGACAGGATCGGAAAGCTTACTGGCAAGAAGCTTTGGCAACTCCCCTTTCCCTGCAATGATAGCTGTGCGTCCCATTGGTTTACTTTGGCGTCAAAAAGCCGCGATCACTTTGAGCCGTCACAAATGCAACGATTTGCTCAATATGCGGGCTATCAAATTCAGCTGTTAATCGGCTGGCACGCTCTTGGAAACTGCCTTCACCCTGACGCAGGATTTGAAGCGCTGCTCTCAATTGCGTAATTTCAGCGCGCGGCACGCCGCTGCGCTTCAATCCGACAAGATTTAGCCCATCAAGCTCTGCACGCGGCCCTTGAACGAGAGCATGCGGGATGACATCAGCCGTCACCATAGACAAAGCCCCAACAATTGCGCCTTGTCCAATTCTGACGAATTGGTGAATTCCAGACAAACCACCGATAATCACATCATCTTCAATCACACAATGCCCAGCAACAGCGACGGAATTCACCAATATAACACGGTTGCCAATATGAGCATCATGGGCCACATGCGCTGACGCCATAAGAAGGCAATCATCGCCGATCACCGTCACACCGCCGCCACCTTCTGTGCCGAGATTCAACGTGACATATTCACGAATGCGATTGCGCTTCCCGATCACAAGCTTGGTTTCTTCGCCTTTAAACTTCAAATCCTGTGGAATCGCACCAATAGAGGCAAATTGAAAAATTTGGGTTTCTTCTCCAACAAGAGTATCCCCCATCACAACAACATGTGAATTTAACCTCACATTTTTACACAAATGGACTTTAGGCCCAATATGGCAAAAAGGCCCAACGAATACGCCCTCGTCAATAATTGCACCCTCTTCAATCACGGATGAGGCATGAACAATAGCTTTTGGATGGATCGTACTCATTGGTATTCCTTTTAAATCCAACGGTTTCTTATCTCACGGAGATATAAATCAGGATATAGTAATCATTGAATGCGCTTAAGCGCCCAAGTTCATCATCGCTGTGAAATTCGCTTCGCAAGCCAACTCACCATCAACTTCTGCACGGCCTTCAAATTTCCAAACCTTGCCACCACCACGTTTAACCGTGACATGCATTTTCAATTGATCCCCAGGAACAACCTTGCGGCGGAATTTAACGCCATCAATATTCATAAAATACACATTGAGCTCTTTATCTGCGAGATCGAGATGCACGCCAACCATAACAGCAGCTGTTTGCGCCATAGCTTCCACGATCGTCACACCAGGCATAACAGGCTCACCTGGGAAATGGCCTTGAAAATGCGGCTCATTGAATGTCACATTTTTAATGCCAGTACAGCTGTTTGGTGCATCAATATCAACAACACGGTCAACCAAAAGGAATGGATAGCGGTGGGGCAAAATGCGTTGAATTAAATCAATATCAGCTATTTTTACAGTATCAGACATGTATCACCTATAAAGTTATTCGACTTATATAGTCGCTATTATGAATTATTATATTATCTAATAACAAGGCGTAGAAGCTGAGACAAGCGCAACTCTATGTCGCGGTAAACATAGTTTCAAAGACCGCCCTAATTCTTGCCCAATTCAACACCATTCGCAAAGCTTTGATTTAAGCGCGCGATCACAATGGATGAAATATCGATTGCATTAGAATGCGCATAAATTTGAGCCGCCTCGAACACCAACAAGGCGCCCGTTTCAACAACTATATCCGCGATGACCTCATCTAACGCCAGATCAATATCAGAGAGTTCTTTATTCAGAGCCGTTTCGATGTTTTGCGCTTTTCTCGCTTGTTCTTCGCGAATGATATCAACTCTTTGATCGAACGCTTGCGCATGAGGTGCAAAAGCTTCCTCTGAAAGAGTTGCCTTTAGTTCAACCAGAGCAAGCTCTTCAGCCTCGAGAGCCTGCTCAATCTGGCTATTTTCTACGCTAAGATTTCGACTTTCTTCCTCTATGCGCGCACGCAATGCGACGTAATAAAGACTTTGCGCACGAATAGTTGCCGCATCAAACACAATGAACGGCAATAAAATTTGCCGTTCAGCACTAGAAGCCTCTGGCGACTGTGAGACTTGATTTTCATCGACCTCAGATGATGAGGTTTCTTGTGCCTGTAACTCACGCCTTCCCTCACCCACGAAGACAATGGAAGCCGCAAGGATAAATGCATATACGAATTTACTGTGCATTAGAATCCTGTCGAAAGTGTCAGGTCGAAATTTTGCGGCCTGTCATAATCTTGTGCATTCAAAGCGCGCGTGAAGTTAAAACGTAGCGGCCCGATGGGGGTTGTCCAAAAAATGGACGTTCCCAAAACTGAGCGCCAATGCAGATCATCATCAATTGTACCCGGATTACCCAAGTTCCAAACGGCCCCATGATCGAAGAAAACACCGCCAGAAATTCCATATTCTTCTGGTATCCCTAAGGGGAATTTCGCTTCCAACCGTGCAACAGCATAAGCATTGCCTCCGAGAGCGAGCTCCGTGCCCCCCACATCGCGCGGCCCTATTCCACCAGGTTCAAAGCCTCGGATGATGCTTGTGCCATTAAAAAATCTCTGATCAACGCGAGAGGTTCCTTTTGGCTTTAAGATGCCGCCTTCAAGTGCCGCCGTGAGTGTTAAATCTTCATTTAACAAACTCAACCGCCCAGCAACTTCCGCCGTCGTCTTAAGAACATCGTTGCCGCCGCCCAATCCAGTGTATTCTTGTGAAAACTGCAGGAGAACGCCTGCATTCGGATTTAAGCCCGATCGACGATTATCAAAGCTATAGCTATATCCCAAAGTATGGTTGTTAAATTTCCCCTCATCAACATCGGCTTTAATGAGTGCGGGCAAAGTATTCCCATCAGGATTTCGCACCTCGCCTGAGGCATAACGATAAAATAGCGAGAGATTGCCTTGCTTGGACACAGGGAAACCGAGGCGAGGCGAAAGAGTAAAACGTCTTACTTCATGATCAGCATATCTCGGCGAGGATGTCCCTAAGTTTGCCGATAGACCAAATGAAACATCACGGCCCAAAAAGGCAGGTTCAACAAAATTAAAACCTAAAGACCCCGTATCAAGCTCAGTGGTTAGGTTGAAACTTAATCTCTGGCCGCGTCCGAGGAAGTTTCTTTCACTAAAAGAGGCAATGAAATTTGCACCATTGGCAATGGAGTAATTCGCGCCGATGGAAAAAGAGCCCGTTGGCTGTTCTTCTACATTCACATCAATAATAACTTGATCATTGCCCGATCCTGGGCGTGTTTCAACGTCGGCATTGCCGAAATACCCTAAAGCGCGAATACGCTCCGCAGCGGCCCGAATCTCACGTGGATTAAACGGATCTCCTTCAACCGTGGTAAACTCGCGGCGCACAACGCGGTCTAATGTGGTTTTATTTCCGGCGATATCAATACGCTCAACAAAAATACGCTCCCCCCTGGAGATAACGAATTCAACATCTAAGGTCTGACTTGCTTCATTGCGCACAATGCGCGGTTCGACGCGTAGAAAATCAATGCCTTTATCTGTCGCCAGAGTTTCCATCCGCGAGATGACCGTATCAATCGCTTCAGGTGAATATGTCTGCCCCGCCTTAATGTTTACAACATCAACAAAAGGCGCCTCTTCGACACCGCGCATTTGTGAGCTTACAGAAATATTACCAAATTCGTACTTCAGCCCCTCACGCACATTAAAAGATATAAAAAACGCATCTCTTTCGCGAGATAGATTTGACGCCACATTGAGGACTTGGAAATCCACGAAACCACGCGATTGATAAAAATCAGTAAGAAGCCTTTTATCAAATTCTACGCGGTCTTCTGCATATGTGTCGCGCCCAACGATAAATCGAAATAATCCCGCTTGCTTGGTATCGAGGACACGGCGCAATCTTCGATCAGAATAGGCTCTATTGCCAACAAAGCTCAAACGCTCGATTTCAACGCCCTTCCCTTCACTGACCTCAAAGACCACGTCAACACGATTATTCGGGCGTTCGATAATTTTAGGCGTGATCGTGGCTGCAAGCTGCCCCTTGAATTCATAAGCCTCCACAATCGCCAATGCATCTTGCTCGACAGTCGTTGGAGAATAAACGCGGCGCGTTTGTGTTTTCAAGAGGGGTTGCAAGGCTTTGTCACTGATAACACGGTTGCCCTCTATCGCGATTTTGGAAACCAAAGGATATTCACTCACCTTGATCACAAGCGTTGATCCATTTGGCACAAACTCAACGTCACGAAATAGACCAGATTTAATAACGGCCTGATATGCATCATTTAATTCTGCTGCGGAAAAGTTTTGACCAACAGCAAGATCCGCATAAGATAAAATGGTACCTCGAGAGACCCGCGTTGACCCTTCAACGACGATATCTGAAAACGCAAAATTTTGTGCCATCGCAGGAGCTACGAGAATGGAATTCAGAGCCGTTGTCCCAACAAGGCCTGCAACAGCAAAAAATGCCGAAGAAACAACAAGACGAACACCTCGTTTATCATTGCCTGATTTCAACATACTCTTCCTCCAAAATTACTTTTAAATATTTATTAACTCGTACTTTGGAAAAGGCTGGATGTCAAAAACTCTAATGCAATAAAATCAGAGCTTGCAAACAAAACCTATACGCATAGTAAATCTGCACCCAAACCGAGAACCATAATCGATAGAATGAATATCATACCTGCACTCATGAGATAGCCCGCCGCTTTTTCTGGCAATGGTTTGCCACGAATGGCTTCATAAGTATAAAACAACAAATGGCCGCCATCCAAAACGGGAATTGGGAAGAGATTCATCAGCCCGATAGCTGTCGAAATGACTGCGATTGTATAAATATAAGCCTGCCACCCTGTTGAAGCTGAGGTCGAAACAGTTTCTGCAATGCCAATGGGGCCAGAGAGATTACAAGTTGAAATTGTACCAATAATCATATGATACATGCCGGACAAGGAAAGCGTAATAATTTGCCACACTTGCTTGATGCCATATGTGAAAGCCTCAAGAAATCCAGCTGGCTCTGTTGCAAAACTAAAGAGCAAGCCGCCATTGACCCCAATTAAACGACGCGTTTCAAAGCCGCCGCCCTCTTTTGGAATGTCACGCAGGCGTGGAGATAAGCTCATCTCCAGTTCTACGCCTTGCCGCCAAACATTCAACTGAAGCGCTTCACCATTGCTACTTGAAATAACCTCTTGCATCTCGCGAAAGCTAAACAGCTCTCGATCATTCACAGCCGTAATGATATCTCCTACTTGAAGCCCCGCATCACGCGCAGCAGATTTAGGCGCAATTCCCGACACTAATACAGGAAACGGATGCGGCCCACTCACTATTAGATTTTCATCACCGCGCAAAACACCATATTCTACTGAGCTTTTTGAAGGAATATTCTCTAACTCACTCCAAAAATCGGTGATAGATGATATTTCAATGCCTTCGATAGAGGTAATCTTATCCCCTTCGAGCAAATGAACTTCAAATGGGGTATCCGCTATATTGTCGACAACGGCTCTCTCTCCCGCTGTGCCCGAGAAAAACACAAAAGCGGCAAATACTAATACGGAAAAAATAAAATTAAATATTGGACCTGCAGCAACTGTTGCCGTTCGAGCCCATAAAGGGGCGCCATGCATCGTTTGGCGTTTTTGTTGCTCACTGAGCCCATCAAGGGCGTGCGGATCAAGGGCAGATGCAGCATTCGCATCACCCGCGAATTTCACATAGCCCCCCAAAGGCAAAGAGGCGATTTGCCAAAGCGTACCATCTTTGCCTTGATATTGAAGAAGCGGCTTGCCAAAGCCAATCGAAAAGACATCCGCTTTAATGCCGCACCACTTGCCAATGATGTAATGACCGTATTCATGAATAGTAACAATAATCGAGAGTGCGAGTATAAAAACAACAATCGTATAAAACGAGCCGCCCAATAGATTTACAATATCAGTCATTATTTATTCCAAAACTTACCTTAATAGGCGTTATAATTTGTCATTAAGTCGAATAAATAGCCGATACTCATGATGAGTATCAGGCCAGTTGCGCCACCAATAACACCATCAAACCGATCCAAGAATCCGCCATGCCCAGGGATTAAATTTGAACTATCCTTCACACCGGCGCGCCGCTTAAGCGCGCTCTCAGCAATATCACCTAATTGCGCCGAAAACGCTATCAATGGTGAGGCTATAATGAGAAATGTATATATGTTGGCCATCTGAGCGATTATTATGGCAACAATAAAGGCTGCAACCCAGCCGCCAATAATACCAGACCATGTTTTTTTAGGACTGATTGCCGGCCAGAATTTTTTACCGCCTACAATTTTACCGACAAAATATCCTGCAACATCTACAGAAATTACAATCGCAATGAGCAAAACAATCACGGCCGTGTTACGAAAAAGGATAATACAGCCCCAGCATGTCAAAATGATGCAAATAGAATAAACAAAGTAATAAAACCGTTCGCGATTTTGAAAACGTGCCATCACCGCAATGCAGGCAATGGCGACAAAGGCAAGCAAGCTGATATTGGGGATGCTCAAGTCAGAAAGCGAAATGAGGCTCGGAACGAGCGCCATCCCTGCCAATAAGCAGGAAACAAGACCATATAAAAAGGGCAATAAAGGCGTTCGAGGGGCGCAGATTCTAGAAAGCTCCCACTGCATGATGCCACCGACAATCGCAATAAAAATGCCGAATGTGAAACTGCCACCCCAAAGAGCCAGAAGTGCGATTAGCATCAATGCAATTGCGGAATTGATACGCGTACGTAAATCACTCCATTGGTCACTCATTTTTTCACTCCGCCAAATCTACGGTCACGCCCAGCATAACGCATGAGGCATTCTTTAAAGACATCTTGAGTAAAATCGGGCCAAAGCGTATCGATAAACTCATATTCAGAATAGGCTGATTGCCAAAGAAGGAAATTCGAAATCCGCGCTTCACCTGATGTTCGGATAACAAGATCAGGGTCTGGTAGAATATTCGTATCTAAATAGCGCGTCAGTGTGACTTCATCCACTGTGCTTGGCTCTATTTTTCCTTGCTTCACATCATGCGCCAGATCTTTTACGGCGCGCGCAACTTCATCACGCCCCCCATAATTAAGTGCGATTGTTAGATGCACTAATGTATTTTCACGTGTTTCAGCTTCAAGCTCGGCCATGAGTTTGATCAGCTTAGCATCTAAGCGGTTGCGATCACCAATGAAACGAACGCGGACCCCTTTACTGGCCACTTCTCGCATTTCATTGCGAATGTAGCGCCGAAACAGTGACATCAGCCCTGTGACTTCGCTTTGAGTTCGCTTCCAGTTCTCAGTAGAAAACGCAAATATCGTTAGATGCTTCACCCCAAAATCAGGGCAAGCACTTACAATATCTTTCACGCGTTTGGCCCCCTCATGGTGGCCAAACAATCGAGCTTTTCCCTGATTTTGCGCCCATCTCCCATTCCCATCCATAATGATGGCAACATGATCGGGCCCAATTTCAGGATTAAAGACATCGCTTGAAGCACTTTCCATGCTTTGCGGCATGAACCACTGCAAAAATGATTTAATCACGTGAGATACAACTCTATGATGATTTGCAGGTCATCAAACCTGCATAATCTCATCTTGCTTTGTCACAAGCATTTCATCGATCTTCTTGATATGATCATCTGTCATGCTCTGAACTTCGCCTTCCCAAAGCTTTTGATCATCTTCAGACATGTTATCTTTGCCCTTTTTGATCTGCTCCATCCCATCACGGCGCACATTGCGGA
>CALLMA010000106.1 GCA_938008015.1 uncultured Celeribacter sp. | reverse complement strand
ATCGAAATACGGCAACAATAAGTGGTGCCTCATCTTAGATGTAGATGAAATATTTACGTACCCCCATATGAATACTCATGACCTTTATGACTTAAGCCAACACCTAGAAACGCAAAAAAAACAGGCCTTTGGCGCACTCCTGCTCGATCTTTATACTCAAGGCTCCCTCAACTCATACAGCTTTCAGCATGGCGATGATCCGCTCGACACATTAAGATATTTTGACAGCGCCCCCTATCGCGCCACGCGCCAAGAGCCTAAAAACAATCTTTGGGTTCAAGGCGGTGTTAGAGAAAGAGTGTTCTTTCCTACGACGCCTGAAAAAGGGCCGACGTTAAACAAGTTACCACTGATAAAATGGCATTGGCGCTATGCCTATATCAACTCAACTCACTCCCTTTTGCCACGCCATCTCAACGATGAATATAATGGCCCAAATACCAATGAATGCTCCGGCGTTTTACTCCACACGAAATTTTTACCCTCTATTATCGACAAATCTCTTGAAGAGCTAAAAAGGAAGCAGCATTTTGGCAAACCTGATGATTTTGTCGATTATTACTCAAACATAGCGCAAAACCCTGCTCTCTACAGCCCAAATTCGAAAGAATTGCACTCCTGGGAAACTCTCGAAGAGCTCGGGCTCATGAATAAAGGGGCATGGATGCCTTGAGTTATTCAATAAATTAGTAGATTTACGTATATATATTTTGAAATTTTAAGATAGAACGGATGAGATTTAAATATAATTTATATATTTAACTACATACTGTACTCAATGGTTCAACATAGGGACAAAAATTAAGTGAAGTGGCGTTTACAATATCGGCTGAGACTCAGACGTAAGCTGGCCCTATGGCGTGCTTTCAAAAAACGTCGCCAATTAAAAAGAATACGCAACCGCACGAATAACATTAAAAAGAATGATGTTATTTTGATTTGTACCTGTAAAGATGAATTTAAACGACTCCCTTATTTTTTATCGTACTACCGCGACCTTGGCGTAAATCACTTCCTGTGCATAGATAATAACAGTACAGATGATACAGCTAAGTATTTAAAAGAGCAGCCGGACGTTTCATTGTGGCATACAAAAGCAAGCTATAAAAAAGCTGCATTTGGGGTGCACTGGATGAATTGGCTTGCCCGTAGGTACTGTCATAATCATTGGGTTTTGACGGTTGATGTTGATGAGTTTTTTATCTTTCCATTTTGTGACACACGCCCCATTGGCGCGCTCACGGACTGGCTCGATGATACTGGAATTTCAAGCTTTTCCGCAATGCTGATAGATATGTATCCGAAAGAGATTCCAGAACAAGATAGTTACTTAGAGGGGCAAAACCCACTGGAAATTGCCCAATGGTTCGACAGTGGTAATTACTCCATTAAATATAATCCCGAATATTACAATCTGTGGATTCAGGGGGGACCGCGAGCTCGGGTATTCTTCAAAAATAAGCCAGAAGAAGCCCCTTCGCTCAATAAAATTCCCCTCGTCAAATGGCATAGATCATATGCCTATATGCAATCCACCCATATGCTTCTGCCGCGTGGATTAAACTTAACCTATGAAACCAATGGAGGCGAAAAAGCCTCAGGCGCTTTATTGCATGCTAAATTTCTTGATGATTTCAGCTCAAAGGCCCAAAATGAAAACATGCGTAAAGAGCATTATGCAGGGGGGCGCGAATACTCCGCCTATGCCAATAATATAAATGATAGCAACGCCTTATGGAGCCCAATGTCCGAGCGCTATATCAACTGGAGGCAACTCGAAATACTTGGTTTGCTGTCGAAAGGGAATTGGGCATGAGTTTTGGCGTTGTCATGCTTGTTCACACAGCTTTAGATCGAGCAGAACAAATTGCAAAACATTGGGCGGCTGGCGGCAGCCCTGTTGTCATACATGTTGACAAACAAGTCAGCCAGAAGAGATTCGCCAGCTTCCAAGCTGCAATCGCTGACTGCGAGAATGTAAGTTTAAGTCAAAGAGTGAAATGCGAGTGGGGGACATGGTCTCTTGTTGAGGCGGCACAAATTGCATCGCAACTTTTGCTCGACAAACACCCTGATATTGAGCATGTTTTCTTGGCATCCGGATCCTGCTTGCCCCTGCGCCCCGTCCAAGAATTAAAGCATTTTCTTTTAAGGCATCCGACGACAAATTTTATCGAAAGCGTCAACACACATGATGTAACTTGGACCGTTGGCGGACTAAGCTATGAGAGGTTTTTACTGCGCTTTCCATTTTCATGGCGCAAACACCGCAAGCTTTTTGACCTCTATGTCGAATTGCAGCGCGCACTTCGCTTTTCGCGCCGAATACCCGAAAGAATAGTTCCGCATTTGGGATCACAATGGTGGTGTTTAACAAGAAATACGCTTTCAAAAATTCTCAACGATCCTAACAGGAAGAAATATGATACGTATTTCAAAAAAGTATGGATTCCTGACGAAAGTTATTTTCAAACTTTGGTGCGTCTACATTCTGACGACATACAAAGCCGATCATTGACGCTTTCAAAGTTCGATTATCATGGAAAACCCTACACTTTTTATGATGATCACCTTCAATTACTGCGCCGTACAGATTGCTTTGTTGCACGCAAGATTTGGCGAAAAGCTGACAAGCTTTATAAAACATTTTTGCACGAACCCACCGATTACATTAAAGCTGGCGAACCGAATGCAGGGAAGATCGATCGAATATTCGCGAAGGCCGTTGAGAGAAGAATTCTAGGCCGTGAAGGTCTTTATATGCAAAGCCGTTTCCCTATTCACAAACAATATAGCGCCAAATCTTATGATGATTATTCCATTTTTGAAGGCTTTTCCGAGATATTCGTCAATTTCGAACAATGGTTGGCACAAGTCACAGGCCTTCGTGTTCACGGACATCTCTTTGCACCACAAAAAGCAGAATTTTCGGAAAACAAAAATATTTTCGCAGGAAATTTAAGTTCCAATGCTAGGCTCAGGGATTATAATCCCAGTGGGTTTCTACAATCGCTCATTTGGAATACGCGAGGCGAAAAGCAATGTTTCCAATTTGGCCCGAGAGATAATCAAAAAATCTCGGAATATTTAGCCCAAGATAAATGCGCACATATTTATGTAATCACCGGCGCTTGGGCGATGCCTTTATATCGCACCGGCAAAGATTTTGACGACATCCGAAAAGAAGCCGCCAAGTTACAAAAGATAGAGCAAGACCACCTACAAATCCTTAAACAGAAGGATGCATCAGCACAAGTCTCGCATTGGAGCTTGGCCGAATTTGTCGAAGACCCGCTTCCTATTTTGCAAAAAATTATAGACCAAGTTGGCCCACGCAATATTAGGCGCTTATCAGAAGCCCCTGAAATGCATGATTTGACCGACTTTGATAAATTTCTTTTTAAACTTAAAAACAAAGGGATGGATCCACATCTCATCGGCGAATTTCTACCCCAGCCGATGAAAGAAAATCCAGCAATCCAACGCCCGTATTTAGTGAGCCAAAATGCAAAAAACATTTGAGTATTTCGTAATTTATGCCGAGATGAGAACAGGATCGAATTTTCTTGAAGAAAATATAAATTCTTACACGGGGCTAAACTGCTGGGGAGAAGCGTTCAATCCAACATTCATCTGCCATTCCAAGAAAAAAGAGCTGTTCGGCTTTGACTTAGATGCACGAGAGAAAAATCCAGTTAAGTTTCTTAAGAAACTACAAGATGAAACAGATGGATTGGCTGGATTTCGTTTCTTTCATGATCATGATCAACGCATCTTTGAAGAAACGATGCAAGATCCGAAATGCGCAAAAATAATCCTTACGCGCAACCCGTTAGAAAGCTATGTCTCACGCAAAATTGCGGCTAAAACAGGTCAGTGGCGGTTAAAAGATCTCAAAGACTCTAAAACGTCGCAAATTGAATTTGATCGCGCTGAGTTTTTGCAAACGCTTGAAAAAATAAGAGATTTTCAATTCAAAATCTTGCGCGGCCTCCAAACTTCCGGTCAGACAGGATATTATATCAATTACGAAGACCTCAATAATATCGATGTTATCAATGGTCTCACAAAATTCTTAGGCGTGACAGAAAAGATCAAAGCCACAGTGCAAAAGACAAAGGTTCAAAATCCTTCACGCTTAGAAGAAAAAATTATTAATTTCGACAAGATGAAAGATGAGCTTGGATCAATCGACCATTTCAACCTCTCAAACACGCCTAATTTCGAGCCGCGCCGCGGGCCTATTGTGCCGAGTTATCATACTTCAAGCGCGCATAAACTCGTTTACATGCCCATTAAGGGCAGCCCAGAAAAAACGACGCTTGATTGGCTCAATGCGATCGATCCCTCTTCAGTAGAAACGGGCCTCAACCAGCAAGAAATAAAGCAATGGAAAAGGCAGCATAAAAATCATCGTAGCTTTACAGTGATTTCTCACCCCGTTCAAAGGCTCCACCGCAGTTTTTGTCATTACATTGTGAACATCAACGCCGACACTTATACAGGCATCCGCGAAACCTTGCGCGGGCCATATAAAGTTGGCGTGCCAAAAGAAGGTAATTTTAAAAACTATTCACTCGAAGATCATCGTGCTGCGTTTATTAACTTTGCCAATTTCATTAAAGGCAATTTAAACAATCAGACTTCGATTAGATGTGATGGGGCATGGGCGTCGCAAAGCGAGATTATCAAGGGCTTTACAGAAATAACTCTGCCAGATGTCATTTTAAGAGAAGAGACCCTTCAAAAGGATTTATCAGATCTTATTCCACAAGAAACGACATCAATAACACAAGATCCAGACACGCCTTATACCTTAAATGATATCTATAACGACGATGTAGAAAAAGCAGTCCGGCGCGCATATCAAAGAGATTATATGATGTTTGGTTATGCCCCTTGGAGCACCTATTACAGCCAATAAAATAGAGAAGATGCCGCCCTAGGCTGCGATGGCTTCAACTGATGACGACAAAATTTCAAGCAATGTCGCCGGATCTGAATTCGCACGCAAAGTTTCGCAAAGCTCACGGTTGCGTAGAATACGCGAAACCAAGGCTAAGGCTTGCAGATGCGCAACACCGGCTTCTTCTGGCGCGAAAAGCGCAAAAATGAGATCTACCGGCTGCCCATCCAGTGAATTGTAATTCAGCGGCGTCTCCAGCTTCAAGAACACGCCACAAACGCGCTCTAAGCCGGGTATGCGAGCATGGGGCAAAGCAATGCCTTGCCCAACGCCCGTTGGCCCCAAATGCTCCCGATCGAGCAAGGCCATTGTCACAGTTTGTGAATCTAAGGAATAATTGATAGCCGCAGCCTCACCTAAATCATGGAAAAGTCTCTTTTTACTCGAGAGTTTTCCAACGACTTTAACTGCTTTCCTATCGAGAATTGATAAGACGTCCATCATGGTATTCCTAATTTAGCTTTATGGGGTTGCTTTATTTAGCGTTACTTGGATCAATCCACCCAATATTGCCATCATTGCGACGATACACAACATTAATTTGTTTATTTCCTTCACTTTTAAACACAAGCAAAGGCGCTTCTGACAATTCCATCTGCATCACAGCTTCACCGACAGAAAGCGTTTGTATCTTCGTTTCCATTTCAGCGACAATAATTGGCTGCAATGTTTCTGGCTCTTGATCCTCTTCATGCTCACTTCTAGCGAGAATATACTGCGAAGCGCCTCCAAGCTCAACCGGCTGCACGCGCTCTCTATGATGATCCTTGAGACGCCTTTTATAGCGGCGCAACTGCTTTTCCATTTTCGCGGAGCATTTATCAAAAGCTTCGTAGATTTCATGTGCTTGAGCATTCGCTTGAGCGGTTAACCCTGTCGAAAGATGAATAGTGGTTTCGCAGTTAAACTCAGGCCCTCGTTTTGAAAAAACAATCTGCGCATCAGTCGGTCGCTCAGCGTATTTATCTGCAACAACTGTCAACTCATCTTTTACATGCGTTTGAAGAGCTGTACCAATATCGATTTGCTTACCACTAATTTGGAATCTCATAGGATCTCCTTGTTGTTATGCAATCAAATGAAAGAATAGTCTTTCATTCTTATGCGGATTATTTTTTTCATACTGAAAAGAATGTATGAGCATTTTCTTCAGTCTTGGTAGAGAACTAATCGGAAGGCATTTACAAAAAATAAACTTTCGATCGTTCGCGACGCGAAAGAGAAGAAAATAAGTGTTTAAGAATACATGCGCATACATCCATTACATTTGGCGGCAAAACACATACACTTGTCAAGCCAAACTCGTGAAAAATCTTTCAAAAAATTGTGAATACTATAAAAAAACAATATCTTAACGAAGTGTTTCTTCAAACACGGAAATTATCGCCTAGATATACTTTGCGGACCATCTCATCATCAATAATCTCTTGTGTCGTCCCCGACATTAAGACTTTTCCATCATGCAAAATATATGCGCGATCAATTATACCAAGCGTTTCTTGCACGTTGTGATCTGTGATGAGCACTCCGATACCGCGCCGTTTCAGATCAGAGACCAATCCGCGAATTTCGGCAACAGCGATTGGATCAACGCCTGCAAAGGGTTCATCGAGCAGCACGTAAGAGGGATTGGTGGCCAAACATCTCGCTATTTCAACGCGCCGCCTCTCACCCCCAGAAAGCGCTAATGCTGTTGCATTTCTGATATGGGTGATTGAAAATTCAGCCAGTAAACTTTCCAGCTTTTCTCGGCGTACATGCCGATCGCGCTCGGCCACTTCAAGCACGGCCATGATATTATCCTCAACAGACATGCTACGAAAAACCGACGCTTCTTGCGGCAGGTATCCAATGCCCAATTTAGCACGCCGATACATCGGAAGACGCGTGACCGCATGCCCATCGACAAACACATCACCCGCTTCAGGCACAACCAATCCGGCAATAGAATAAAAGCAGGTTGTTTTCCCCGAACCATTCGGGCCCAACAAGGCAACAACCTCGCCGCGCGCCAAATCCAAAGAGACATCTCTAATGACTATACGCTTTTTATATCCTTTACGCAGATTGCGTACTTTTAAACCTGTCTCATTCATAGTTCTAAGCTCATTTTGGCTGCAAAATCGTCTTTACACGCCCTTCTATATAACCAGAGCCTGAGCGCAAATCGATCAGCATTTTATCGCCTGATAATATACCGCCCGTTTGCTTTAGAGATACATTGCCGACGAGGCTCACTTCTGATTCTGAAAGATCATAAATCGCATTATCAGCTTCAATCAAGTCACCTAGATTTGAGATGGAAACGCCGCCACCCGCTTTAAGCAGGTCGATCGCTTCGCCCCCTGCTTCGTAAATCACTTCAACCTCTTCAGCCATAAGGCTCAAAGGCCCTTGCGCTATATTCACATTCCCCAAAAAGACCGCCGCCCCAGTCGCTTGATCTATACTCAAACTATCTGATGTAATTTCTATTGCAGACTTGGCATCATGGTTCAAATCTCCAAACTGAATTTGAGCCGTTTGTGACGCGAGGGACGTTCCACAACAAACAAAAATGGTTGCGACGCAAAAATTATTCATTTTCTTTTTGTCAAATAATTGCAAACCATTCTCCTTATTCTGGCTTATATTCCAAGTGCACACCGCCGCTAAAAAATAGCCGGTAGGATTGGCCTTCTGGCTTTTCCTTAAGTTCAAACGTCGCCGCTTTAATTTGCCCAGCAGGGCCAAAAGCTGTCACACCTTCTAAACTTTCCATATGCACTATATCTAACATAGAGGAGATCTTTTTAGAAGAAATACTATACCCATTGCTGCTCTCGATAACGACATCTCCCGAAAACTCAGCGATCCGACTTGGACCATCAAGGACAAAATCATTCGCTCGAACTTCAATCGCTCCCTGCTCTAACAGCCCGAGAGAGGCAGAAACGACATCGACATTAACAACGTTAGAATCTCTGAGATTCGGGCGAACGAGGCCTGCTATAATCGCAACCTCTTCTCCCTTTTGCGTCACCCCAGCATAGGCTGGGGCTTCGATTCTTTGCTCACGCGCAATGGTTTCAATATCAACAGATGAGTAAAGCTCTGAGAGGTCATATTCTTGTTCTCTTGAAAAAAAGAAGAGAGTGGCCAACAATAATAAACTTATCATTGGCAAAACCAACTTCGCTATAGCAACGATCTTACTATGTTGATTAGAATATTGAGCCATATCCCGCGCTACATCACACCCGCACGCAAACAATCTTGAATTTTCAAAATTCCAATGGGGCAGTTTTCATTTTCAGGATCACGTACGAAAAGACATGTGATGCTCAACTCATCCATTCGTGCCACGGCCTTTTCGGCTAGAGAATCAAAGGCGATTGTTAGAGGATTCGCACTCATGACATCTTCGGCCGTCTTCTCTAACAGACCATTCAAATGACGACGAATATCCCCATCCGTGATGATGCCGACCAAGCTTTTGTTATCATCAAGCACACCAACAACGCCGAAGCCCTTATCCGAAATTTCATCAACAACTTCTGACATCATGGCCTTTTGATGCACCACAGGCATCGCCCGATGCATTAAATCCTGAACCTTCATCAAGCGCGATCCCAATTTACCACCAGGATGGAGCATGCGGAAATTATCAGGGCCAAAGGAGCGGTGCTCCATCAAAGCAATCGCGAGCGCATCACCAAGTGCCAAAGTCATCGTCGTTGAAATAGTCGGCACCACACCATGACCACAAGCTTCGCCAATTTTAGGCAAAACCAAAGCCACATCTGAGGCCCGAATGAGAGAGCTTGAACGCTCAGAAGCAACGCCAATCATCGGTATCTTAAAGCGGCGCGTAAAGGCGATCACATCTGCCAACTCCGGTGTTTCGCCAGAATTTGACAGCACAATGCAGACGTCTTGTTCGCTGATCATACCTAGATCACCATGGCTCGCTTCAGCAGGATGCACAAAATGCGCTGGCGTGCCCGTCGATGCCATTGTGGCTGCTATCTTACGCGCAATATGCCCGGACTTCCCCATGCCCGTCACAATAATACGACCAGGGGCGTCCAAAATTAATTGGACCGCTTTTGTAAAATCAGAACCAACACTCGCGTGCAATTCTTTAAGGGCCGATGCTTCTTCAGAAATGACCCGACGGCCAGTAATTTCAAATTGGGACACGCTTATCTCCAAACGCTAGTGAGAAAAAATATCAATTTCAGGCCAGCCCTCTAAATCAAGCTGGGCGCGAATAGGCAAGAAATCAAAACAAGATTGAGCAATTGCGGTGCGCCCTTCTCTTTCGAGCATCTCATTCAATTTCTCGCGCAATTGGTGCAAATAAAGAACATCTGAGGCGGCATAATCAAGTTGCGCATCACTCAACTCAGCCGCACCCCAATCACTCATCTGCTGAAACTTCGAAATATCAACGTGAAGAAGTTGCGACAATAGGTTTTTCAACCCATGACGATCTGTATAAGTGCGCACCAATTTTGAAGCGATTTTAGTACAGTAGACCGGCGCTGTTAAAACACCAAAGCAATGATACATTGCCGCAATATCAAAACGGCCGAAATGAAAGAGCTTTAATACATTTGGGTTTTGCAACATTTTGCAAAGATTTGGAGCAGCGCTCTGCCCCTTATGAACCTGCACTAAATGCGCATTTCCATCACCGCCAGACATTTGAATAAGACACAAGCGATCGCGATGTGGATTTAATCCCATTGTTTCACAATCTATTGCCACAACAGGTCCTAAGTCCAAATCATCAGGTAAGTCATTTTGGTAAAGAAAATTGGCCACGAAACGCACTCCTTCAAGGCTGCCACTCGCATCGTTTAACGCGATAAATCAATAGAGATCAAGTAAAACGCACGAAGAAAGCACCCTGTTATCCCTCACACCATCAACAATCGCAATCCTTGCGTTACATCCGACCTAATCGCGAGACGCAAGCTTGGCTCATCGCCAGCCTTCAACGCCGCCACAATCAGCCTATGATCATAAGGCAGCTCGGTTCTATTGAGGCGCGAATATAGCGCCCGCATCGTTGGCCCAATTTGCAACCAAACCGTCTCTGTCATCGCAAGCATAGCAGGCGCTTGTGCGCGGCGATATAATGTGCGGTGAAAATCTAAATTAGCTTGAATATAACCGATCGCATCGTGCTTGGCCGCTTTTTCAGCGATCACCGCATTGATCGCCTCCAGCCTCGATATCAAGGCCATATGAGCCCTCGGCAAAGCTCGAGATGCCATCTCAGGCTCCAAAAGAGCTCTGATCGCAGCCAATTCCTCCAAGCGCTCATTACTTAGAGAGGCCGTCGTCACACGCCCAGATGCAGAAAGCAAAAGCCCCCCTTCAGCAACCAGACGCCGCACACCCTCCCTTGCAGGCGTCATAGAAACATCGAACATTTTTCCAATGCCCCGCAAGGTCAAAGCCTCGCCGGGTTTGATTTCGCCATGCATGATCTTGGCACGCAGCAATCTATACACGCGATCATGGGCCACAGTGTTGGTTTCAGGAGTTTTTGCGCTTTCGGTCAACATGCCGCGATTGTGATCACAAACGGCAAAGAGGTCAAGCCCCGCTAAAATCCCATTGATGCAATTTCGCACCATGCTTCTTGAGCCACAATCGTTCTTGAGGGTAACTGGGGCGCAGCTTTTCAACCAAGCTCCAAAAATCTGCGGAGTGGTTCATCTCTATTAAATGAGCCACCTCATGCGCTGCAACGTATTCATATATTGCCTCTGGCGCCATCACCAATCGCCATGAATACATCAAAGAACCTCGCGAAGAGCATGATCCCCAGCGAGACCGCGTATCACGAATTCTTACATTCGAATATGAAACCTCCAATTGTTGCGCATATTTATCTGACGCCAGTGTCAAAACTTCTTGCGCTTGACCCTTCAAAAAACATTGAACAGCCTTCTCAACTGCTTTTGAACACTCAGGCACAAGCAGCTCATGCGTGGTTAAAACTGGCTCTTGAACTTTTGCAAACCTGATCTCTCGCTCATACCCAAAAATCGGAATTGCGCATCCAACGCCTACTTTGCTGCGATCAGGAAGGGTATGTAATACCTCTCTCACCCAAACCTCCTTCTCACAGAGAAAGCCCATAATATCGGAGCGCTTCGCCCGCTTAGGTACAGAAAGCATAACACGGCCATCAAGATGAGATACACGCAAAGACATCCGCCGAGCTTGCGCCAAATTGCGAACCTGAACCTCAATATCTGGAGAACCCTTCAAGGTTAAAATTTGCATTTTACGCATAAACCAATAGATATTTGTATTTTTATATTGAATAACTCTCAGATAAGCTTATCTCAATAGCGAAATAGAAGAAAAGCCTTTGACACTTTCCGATCTATATGGCAAGGCGCAATGATCTTCGAATATGAATTAGTAAGACGAAAGGGATATAAACATGCCCAATGAAGAATGGGGTACAAAACGTGTTTGCCCGACAACTGGCAAACGCTTTTACGACCTAAATAAAGACCCAATCGTATCGCCTTACACAGGTGAGACAGTAACTTTTGATGCGAATAACAAATCTCAAGTTTCTATAAGCGAAAAGAATGCGCCAACTCCTGAGGATGTGGTGGATGAAGCAGATGATCTTCTTGTAGATGATGCAGATGATCTCAACATCGATGACGAACTTCTCGATGATGATGATGACAATGTCTCACTAGAAGAAATCGCCGATGTTCCTGCAGAAGATGACGAATAATTCGCCATTTTTCTTCATTAAATGATTTTCCCTCTTGCATGCACGCATGCAAGAATTTAGAAAAGCGGAAGGGTGAGATATCATCCTTCCGCAGATCTTAAAATAAGATCAAATGGGGCCTTAGCTCAGCTGGGAGAGCGCCTGCATGGCATGCAGGAGGTCAGCGGTTCGATCCCGCTAGGCTCCACCAAATCATAACTTTGATTTTCCCTTCACATCCCCCCTCAAAGCAGCTTACGCGACGAGCAAAGGCTTCGAGGAAATGCGCGTTTTGCGCAGACAGTAAGCACAGTTATTTTTCCCTCAATGGTGCAATGCACATCAAAGCCGACCTCCATGAGCGCACTATTGAGCTAGCGCATGAGGCTCATGGCCGATGTGATGAGCCGCTTAAGCCTTATTGATGTTGTAATTTCAAAGGATATGCGGAAGGTAATTGTAGTGATTTGCTGCCGTTGACGAGCTGATCTTCGTTATTAAAAGCGAGTTGCTCCACGCAAAGGAGCGCTATCGGCGCTTTGGTTTGCAATAATTGGGCTTGTTCATCATTTGCCAAGCAGGCCGAAATTTTTGTTTCCCCATGAGTGGGGCTCAGATTAAATTTTTCGGTCAATTCGGTATATAATGATAGATTCCCATCGCGCCAATTTAACTGCTTTAGATTTGGGGCAGCGCTTGTCAAAACCCAATCATCGCAGATGGCAACTGGCAAACCATTGATACTGCGCATTCGGCGCAGGTGGGTCAGCTCAGTGCCTATTTTCACGTTCAAAAATGTCGCAATATCCGTACCCGCATTGATTTTTGTGCATGATAATAGTTGTGAGCCAGGCGTCTTACCCATTGCGCGCGCGGTTTCCGTAAAGCTTTTTGTTAGATTGAGTTCAAAGCTTTTTCTAGCAGGCCGACAGCGATAAAACCCTTTGCCAGGAATGCTTTGAAGATGGCCTTCAACGACAAGTTCTTTGAGCGCTTGGCGTACGGTAATTCGACTAACACCAAGCTCTGCAATAATTTCACGCTCAGACGAAAGTTTACCGCCGACCAGAATATGATCGCTCATCATGCGGTCGATTAAAATGTTTTTTACTTGCTTATAAAGTGGCAATGAGCTGGATTTATCAATCTGCATGCTGCTTCCTTGCTTCTAAAGGAGTTGATCAGTCAAGTAAAAAAATGTTGACATAACTGGTTATAACAAGTCATTCATAAATTAGTAAGTAATTATAGGCGTTCAAATGAAAATAGCTTTAATCGGTGGCGGTGGGCTTCGCGCTCCTCTTTTTATAGATTGTGCTTTGCGCCGCGCAGAGGCCATCGGACTGAAACAAATCGCTCTAATGGACATCAACGCGCAACAGCTCGAGATGGTCACCCCTATTTGCCAAGAGCTTGTTTCTCGCACTGGTCTTGATGTTCAAGTGACGTCCCATACAGATTCAGCGGAAGCTTTGAGTGGCGCGGATTTCGTTGTGACAACCATACGCCCTGGTGACATCGATGGTCGCATCACAGATGAAAACATTGCTATGGAAGTCGGTGTATTGGGGCAAGAAACGACAGGCGCTGGCGGCTTTGCTATGGCGCTGCGCTCAATTCCATCGATTTTAGCCTATGCCGAGCAAATGCGTGAACTCTGCCCCAATGCATGGCTTATTAATTTCACCAATCCCGCAGGCCTTGTCGCGCAAGCTTTGCGAGATGCTGGGCATGAGCAAGTGATTGGAATTTGTGACAGTGCAAATGGGGCGCAAATCTCAGCAGCACGGTATTTAGATGTGCCGACACAGGCAGTTGATGCTCAATTATATGGGCTGAACCATTTATCATTTTCGCCAGCCATTCATTATGAAGGCAAAGATGTTTTGCCTGAAATGCTAGCCAATACCGACTTCTTAGCAACAACCTCCATGTCGGTCTTTGACCCTGATTTGGTTGCACGACGCGGACTTTGGATAAACGAATATCTTTGGTATTTTTGGGCAATTGATGCTGCTTTGGCCGCTCAAGACCGCAAAGGTGGCCGTGGTGCAGAAATTAAGGCATTAAACGAGCGTTATCTGCCTCAATTAAAAACAGCCACATCTTCTCAAGCACTTGATATATATGAAGCCTATGAAGCTGAGAGATCAGGCAGTTATATGGCTTCAGCCCGTGATGTTGGCGTACAAGCGCCAGAAGCGCCTCCAGAAGGCGAAGGCTATGCCGGCGTGGCTCTTGATGTCATCAGTGCATTGATAGGCGGCGCGACGATCCGAACTGGCCTGAATGTGCCAAATGGTCAAACGATGCCTGATTTAGCCCCTGATGATGTTGTTGAAGTGAGCTGTAAAATCTCGAAAGGGCGAATCGAGCCTATCGCGGTTGGCCCAATGCCTGAACTGATTAGCCCACTCGTGAAATCTGTGAAAACTTATGAGCGCATGGCGGTGCGCGCCATTGCCACGCGCGATCGTGATCTTGCTGTGGATGCGTTAAATGCTCACCCTCTCGTCCTTTCTCATCGTCAAGCTGTTCAGCTTGTTGATAAATTATTAAAAGCCCACGCCACTTATACAGGTGAGTGGACATGACGCAGAAAACACCATCTGTCGTTGTGACGGGCGAATATTTTTGTGACCTCATCGTCGGTCGGATCGAGCGCTTGCCTGAGGCGGGCCGCGAAGTATTTGGCGATTCTTTTCAAATGATGCCAGGCGGGACATTTAATATTGCTGCAGGGCTCGCACGAGCAGGTGTTTCAACAGCTTGGGCTTGTGAATTTGGAACAGATTTTTTTAGCGATTATGTTCGTATAAAAGCTGTTGAAATGGGTATTTTACCGGATGCGTTTCAAAAAACTGAACGTGATATGACGCGCGTTTCTTTGGGGTTTGTGCATGATGATGATCGCGGCTTTATCAGCTCTAGCCTAGAGCCTGTTCGCCCTGCACCTTTCGACGAGCTCGCGCCACAATGGGTTATTCAGAGCTTTCGCTTTAATACGGATTGGATTGAATCCGCTCAAAAAGCACGCGCCCGTGGCGCAAAAATATTTTGCGATGCACGCGATTGCGATGCAACGATATATGATCCTGAAGTCCGCAGATTGCTCGATGTCGTGGATGTTTTTGCGCCCAATGAAAGCGAAGCGCTGCGATTAACGAAGAGAGCGACAGTAGAAGGCGCTGCCGATGATCTTGCCAAAATAATTCCAACAGTCATCATTACTCGAGGTAAAAAAGGCGCGATTTATGCATCTTCGTCAGAGCGGGGCGTCGTTCGAAGCCCTGCGATTGAGACTGTAGACACGATTGGCGCTGGAGACGCCTTTAATTGTGGGTTTATTGTTGGCGCTTTGGTTGGGGCGTCCTTGGCTGAATCGGTCACGGCGGGATGTTTGTTTGGTGCTTGCGCGGCAACGCGTGTTGGTGGCGGAAATCCAGCAGATGGAGAGGCGCTTTTGAGGTTTGCGCAGCAGCATAACTATACAATTTCAAAACAAATTTTAGAGCATTTACGAGGCTCGCAATTTACACAACATTCAATGAATTAAACACAAAAGGGAGAAACCGCATGAAAATTATAAGTCTTGCCTCAACATTGGTCGCACTCGCGACACCAATAATGGCCGATACAACCGTAAGCTTCGCATATTGGGGCGACCCAGCCGAATTGCCGCCCTTTGAACGCTTGGTCGCGGAATATGAGGCCGCAAACCCTGGTGTCACCATCGATGTGCAGCACGCGCCATGGTCCGGCTATTGGACCCGCTTGGATGCTCAGCTTGCCGCGGGCGCAGGCCCTGATGTGTTTTTTGTGACGAACGTGCCAAGTTATGCGGCGCGTGGAGCTTTGGCGCCACTTGATGCACATATCAATGCCTCTAACTTTCCGATAAATGAGTATAATCAAGAAGCTTTGCGCCCACACAGCTATGATGGGCAACTGTATTCGCTACCGCGCGACAATGCGACGCTTGTGCTATATTATAATAAAGATGCCTTTGATGCAGCGAACCTATCGCATCCAAATGACAGTTGGTCATGGGATGAATTAAGCGACGCCGCGAAGGCGCTTGCGGTGTCCTCCGGTGGTCGGACCAGTCGCTACGGTATCGTCACTGAATCTAACAACTGGGATGTTTGGGTCAGCCAAAATGGTGGATCAATTTTTGATGACGGCATTAATCCCACGACGTTTAAATTGGATGAGCCTGCAGCCATTGAGGCGATCCAATACATTGGCGATATGATGAATGTTGACCGATCCATGCCAAGCTATCTTGAAGCAAGCCAAAGCGGGGGAACAACGCAGATGTTCTTGAGTGGTCAGGCTGCGATGTCGATCACCAACGCAGCGCGTCTTGGCTCTTATGCTAAAGCAGATTTCGATTGGGCGATTGCACCGCTACCAAAAGGGCCTCAAGGCTTGCGCTCCAATGTCGTGGGTGGAGCAGGTTTTGGCCTGAATTCAAATGCGAAGGATATGGACGCAGCGTGGGATTTCTTATCCTATATTTCAGGAGCGGAAGGCCAAGCTATTTTCGCAAGCGCAGCAGCACCAGCCGTTCCTGCGATGAATGGCAACCCAATGGTTCAAAGCTCTTTTTCAGCTCCTTTTGCAGAGGTTTTCCTTTCTGAAACGGACAATGGAAAATTAACCGCACAATTCCCAAAATGGGTTGATTTGCAAAATCTATATATCCAACCAGCCCTTGATCTTGTTTGGAATGGTGAGGTTGATGCGGCGACAGCTATTGGTAGCATTGCCGACCAGGTTGAGGCCGCTTTGGCTCAGCAGTAAAATTTTTAGGCGGCGCATAATTTAGCGCCGCTCATTTATTGATATTATTAATTTAGAGGGCGGGCACCACAATGCGAGTGATTGATTCACATGTGCACTACGGGTTTTGGGAAAAACTATTCGATCGCAATGCCGAAGAGGGATATTTAGAAGCCCTCTCAGATGTTTGCGAAGATGCAGGCATTGAAAAGGTTGCGCTTTTGGCCAACCCTGGGCGCGGCAATGATATACTAGCACGCGCTTTGGAAAAGCGGCCTGACCTCGTCATAGCCATGGGGCGTTTGAGGCTCGATCATGATCCAGTCAGCCTCGTTGAAGAATGTTATCAGCGCGGCTTCCATGGATTAAAGATCATTGGCGTTTCAAAAAATTACGACCACCCAGATTACATGCCTTATTATGAGGCTGCGGCTTCACGGGGGTTGGCAATTTTATTTCATACCGGCATTCAAGGTGGCGCTGTTGATTATCTTTCAGGCGGGGATGAAGATTCTTGGAAGGCCATTCCTGAGGGAGAGGCAGAAGAGGCGCTTGTGACAAAACTTTCGCGCGAAATTCGGCGTGAACCTTATGGATTCTCTTCCGCTCGGATGCAGCCCATTTATCTTGATACAATTGCTTATTATTTTCCGGAACTTTTCATTATTGGCGCCCATCTTGGATGGCCCGATTACCGCACCGCTTGCGCCGTTGCGCGCTGGCGTCCACGTTTGTATTTCGATGTCTCAGGCGGGGACACAGTACATAACCACATATTAGAAGGGGGTTATATTGGTAAAGAAATTAGCCCGCGCAAATTGGTTTATGGTTCTGATTGTGATCATCGACGCATGAAAGAGGATCTGCTACGCTGGAAAGCTGCCTTTGATGACATGGGATTAACCGCAGACGAGCAGGACCAAATTTTTTATAGAAATGCCGCGCGTATTTTTGGATTGGATCGCAACCGATGAAAAAAATTAGGCGGATATTTGGCAAAGACATTGGGGCGGCACTGTTTTTTCTAATGCCTGCTTTGATACTGTTTACGGTTTTTACGGCCATTCCAGTCGTTGCGGCCTTCTTCATTTCATTCACGCATTGGGATTTATTCCGCCCGCCAACGTGGGTGGGCTTGGATAATTATACGCGATTGTTGCATGATCCTATTTTTGGAAAGGTCATGAAAAACACGGCAATTTTTGTCCTTGCCACAGTACCCTTGCAAATGGGGCTTGGCCTTCTCGCAGCTTTGGCGCTCAACCGAGGCATTCGTGGGCAAACATTCTTTAGAGTGGCCTATTTTTTACCTGCCGTCACCTCAACCATCGCGGCCGCTCTGGTGTGGTCGTGGCTCTTTAACTCAAATTATGGGCTGATCAATGCAGGCCTGTCGATGATTGGGGTTGATAATGTGCCGAAATGGCTTGCGTCAACCAAATGGGCGATGCCTGCTGTGATCATTGTGAGTGTCTGGCAAAATGTCGGCTATGCGATGGTGCTCTTTCTGGCAGGATTGCAAAACATTCGCGCCGATCTCTATGATGCCGCCGCGCTGGATAATGCGAGCGGATGGTCTCGGCTTTGGCATATTACGTTGCCGATGCTTTCGCCAACGACGTTTTTCGTCCTTGTGATATCGATCATCGGTAGCTTTCAGGTATTTGAACTGGTGTTCATCATGACGGAAGCGGGGCCCGCGAATGCAACCAATACCTTGGTCTACTATATCTATCAAAACGGGTTTCAGTTTTACCAAATGGGCTATGCGAGCGCTGCGGCGATGATATTATTCGCGATCGTGCTTTTGATTACTATGGTTCAATACACAACCCAAAATAGGTGGGTACATTATGATACGTAGAAAAACAAAGAAAAGCATCGTTGATTGGGTGCTATTTGTTCTGCTTTTGGTTGGAGCTTTGGCGACTTGCGGCCCTTTTGCATGGACATTAGCCACCTCCTTTAAACCGGATGCAGAAGTATTCACCTATCCACCTCAGCTGATTTCAAGCAATCCGCAGCCTGGAAACTATGTCGATCTATTTCTCACATTGCCTATGGCGCGGGCTATATTCAACTCCTTAGTGGTGGTGACATCCATTACGATTTTGCAAGTCATTGTATGCTCCATGGCCGCGTATGCCTTCTCCTTTTTACGCTTTAGAGGGCGAGAAGCGCTGTTTGTCGTCTTTTTAATGGCGCTGATGGTGCCTCCGCAAGTGACCCTCATTCCGAACTTTATTATGGTGCGCAACTTTGGATGGATTGACACCTACCGTGGCTTGATTTTGCCCTTCGCCTTCTCAAGCTTCGGGGTATTCTTGCTGCGTCAATATTTTTTAACCATTGCATCGGAACTTATCGAAGCGGCGAAATTAGATGGTTGCAAACATTGGAAAATATATCTCTTTGTGGTGCTCCCCTTAGCAAGGCCAGCATTAGGCGCATTGGCGATTTTTGCTTTTGTATCTCAATGGAATAATTTTCTTTGGCCATTGATCACGACAACAAGCCCAGAAATGCAAACCGTCGTTGTCGCACTTTCATCGCTGCGTGGGCAGTTCAGCACCGATTGGCCGCTTTTAATGGCGGGATCTATTGTAGCAGTTGGCCCCGTGCTGATTGTTTTCATACTCGGCAATCGATCATTTATATCCGGCCTGACAGCCGGCAGTTTTGGAGGGCGCTAAGCCATGTTCGTCACGCTTAAAGATGTTCGAAAATCTTATGGTAATCTTGAAGTCCTACATGGGGTGAACCTCGAAATAGAACAAGGAGAGTTTTGCGTTTTCGTCGGCCCATCGGGCTGTGGAAAATCAACATTGATGCGCATGATCGCAGGGCTTGAAGAAATTTCAGGAGGTGAAATTGCAATTGACAGTCAAGTCGTCAATGAGATGGAGCCCGCTGAACGCGGCGTCGCGATGGTATTTCAAACCTACGCTTTATATCCCCATATGGACGTGCGCAAAAATATGGCTTTTGGTCTGCGGATGACAGGGCACTCTCGGGCTGAAATTGACCAACGCATTGCACAGGCCGCATCGATATTGCAGATTGAAGAACTCCTTGATCGCAAGCCTGCCAATCTATCTGGCGGCCAACGTCAGCGCGTTGCTATTGGCCGCGCGATTGTGCGTGATCCTAAAGTGTTTTTGTTTGATGAGCCGCTTTCCAATTTAGATGCGGAGCTGCGCGTGACGATGCGTGCAGAGATTTCACAGCTCCATAAGCGCCTTTCAAACACAATGATTTATGTGACACACGATCAAACTGAGGCCATGACTCTCGCGGATAAAATTGTCGTATTACGTGATGGGCATATTGAGCAAACCGGTGCCCCTTTGGAGCTATATGATGACCCAGACAATATGTTCGTCGCTGGCTTTCTTGGCTCTCCTCGGATGAATTTCATTCCGGCTGTCGTCACGGGCTCCGGTGCGCGGTTGATATGTGGAACTGATATTGATTTGCCGGAATTATCAACCAAACTTACTCAGGGCCAGAAAGTATTTGTTGGCATTCGACCCGAAGATATGGATGAAGAAAGCCCGCAAGCGCAAACGTTAACGCGCTCCGTGATTATGCTCGAAGAGCTTGGAGGAACGCGGTTTGTGCATGCTGATGGGGCGGGAGCTGAACCATTGTTGGTAGAGCAACGCAAACGCAGTGCCGAAGCACCAACTGTGACGGCGCGCTTTACGACAGACAGGATGCGTGTATTTCTAGAGAATGGCGCGAGGGTGCGATAAAGGCGCGCACCGCTTAATCGCCGCGTTTTTTGTTGTTTGAATGCAAATGCTAGAGTTTAGGCACATTGAGGGGTATTTCAATGTGCCTAAATCTCAACGGCCGTCATTATTCTTGATGAGATTGCACGCTAACCTGACAGGCCATGCAGTTTTTCTGGTTAGACTTGGCGAGACGCTTGATCTCCACCTACCTCGCGCGCGCAACGCTAAGCCCGAGAATTAGAAAAAGAGGACAAACTCCAAAGCAAGAAGGCGAAAGGAGAGGATCTGCTGTTGTTTTGTATTATCTTACAACAGCCTCCCCAACAGGGCCGACTTCTTAGTAGAAAAAGTCATCTCCCAAGGATATCAGCGAGGCCATGCTAAAGGGCTTAGGGATAGAGCGCATATCTACGTTAGAGTCAAAATCCGGCGTTTTTATATAGTTACCGCTGATCATGATCGCTTTAACGCTTTTAAATCGTGAACTCGCTTCTTCAATCAGCGACACGCCTGTGCCATCAGGCAATTGGTGATCTGTTAAGATGTTAATAAAATCACTATCCTCATATTGGCTCAGCTCTTCCATCGCCGAGGATAAATTCGAACACCCAATAATATTGTAATTCGTCTTTTCAAACGCCAAAGTAATAAGGCGCAGCAGCATCTGCTCATCTTCGCAAACCAAGACTGTTTTCATCTTCTGTGGCTTAGAGAGGGCTTCGCTTTTATTTTTGAAATGAGGAACGACAGCTTTATTTGAGGCCGATGGGAATTTTAAAACAAACTCTGCGCCTTTATCCACTTCAGACACGCAATCTATTTGACCATCCGATTCCGTCGCAAAACTATAAACCATCGCCAGCCCCAGCCCCGAGCCCCCCTTATCTCCAAGAGTTGTAAAAAAGGGATCGAATAGTTTTTCGATAATACTGTCCGGAATGCCGCAGCCATCATCGATGACGGAAATTTTAACTCCCTGCGTGCCTTTATATTCGGTATCTTCGGCTATGATTTTTAGCGTACCTCCATCGGGCATCGCATTTTTTGCATTCGTGGAAAGGTTGATGATTGCCGAGTGGAAAAGACCGACATTTACATTGATGAGCGCCGATGAATAGCATTCGACAGAAAACTTGATTTGCGGCCCCAAAATGGCAGGCACTAAAGAGTTCAACGATAAGAGCAAATCTTTTACCGGCTGCACTGTTCTAAGCGCAGGCTTTTCTCGTGCGATAACCAAAAGCTGCTCAACGACACTCCCCGCTCGCTCACAACATAGAATGATTTGTTGCGCGGTTTCAGGAACTTTGCCGACCTCTAAATCGGCATCAAGAAGTGTCTCTGCAAAATTCAGAATAATCGCATTAATGTTATTAATATCATGAGCCACTCCGCTTGTAAGCCGCCCAAGGGCCTCTAGCTTTTTACCACGCAGCCTCTCTTGCTCAGCGACATATAAATCAGACACACTCGAGGCGATGACGACTTGTATATTTCCTTCATTCATAATGGAACGCAGCTGCCAGCTCACATCATTATCAAATGTCACTTGCAAATTGAGTGCGCCTTGCGTTTGCCCAATTTTTTCGACGCTGTTTGAAATTGGTGTAAAAAAGTCGATCGCATCTTGCGTGGAAAACGCTTTATTCGATAAAAATTCTGCAATGGGCTCAGGCGTGGAAGGCGCTAGAAATGTCGTCATTCCTTTCTGGCGGTCATAAAATGCGACCGACTGATCCGTCAGCTCCATCGTAGATTGCAACATCATGGAGAGCTGGCGCTGCTCATCGGAAATGAGCTGTAGATTTTCATTCGCATCGCGAAGCTGCTCTAAGGTTTCTTTTCGACTTTCTAGCATGAGGTGTTGCTGTTGTCGGGAGGCGCGCAGGTGATTTTGCATCTTATCGAAATATTCAGCCAATGAACCAACGATTGTGTCACTGCGCAAATTGGTCGTCACATGTTCATCGGTATCAATCGTTCGAGAAATCGCATTTTCTAAGGCCGTGATCGGCGATATCATGGATGTGCGTATATAATGCTGGAAAAAGAGTGTCGTTGGCCAATAGACCAACAAGACAGCTAGGAAAGTAGTGGTCAGCCCAACCGATAAATATGTGAAATAGGAAGGCACCGCAAAATCGATTTCCAGCCCTCCTGCCAGAGCCAGGCCGCTGGTTGGGGAATGATGGAGCACATCTTCGCTGATCATAATAGAGCGCGAGGTCTTTCTTAGATCTCGCTCAAAGAAAACGCTGCCAAGTTGATCGGTGATTTTGACGCCGTTCACATTTGTGCGCGAGGAAATAAGCTCTCCGATTGTCGTGGATTGTTCGTAATTAAATTGCACAAGAGGCTTTGCCAAAATGCGGCTAACCTCTTGGAAAATAACATTTACCTCTTTCGATATTTTATCTTCATTATAGATAAAATAAACCACATTGAGCAAAACACATAAACACCCAATATATGAGATAAACCTATAAACCAATGGCCGTAGGCGATCCCAGTCTCGCGTATAGGAAACTGTCGAGACTCTCATGTCACGATTAGATGCATTATCCAACTTGCTTGGCCTTTTGTTAGTTCTCTCGACGAATATATCGGAAGGGATGCAAAGTCACCGCATTTTGTTCGTAGCCATCAAGCTCAGGGTTTACCACAGTACTCGTAAGTCGGCCCACTGCAGGAAAAACTGGTGAATACTCATTAATCAGAGTGAACATTCTTCTAACCAGTTCAGACCGCAACATTGGATCGGTTTCTTTTTCATAACGCCTTATTAACTCATCATATTCTGCATTAGACCATTTTCCATAATTATAATAGCGATCTGTTGCCAAAAGATTGAGAAAATTATGGATGTCGTTGTAATCAGCAACCCAAGTCGCCAAAGCGACTTCAAAGTTTCCGCTTGTCAGATGCTGTGGGCTGAAATGCTGCCCGGCAGGGTTGCTCTCCACCGTCACATCGACATGAATTTCAGACCAAATGCGCGCCAATGCATTGCCCATTCCAACCAATGATTCATGCGTGGTCGTTTTCAATATGACAGGCAATTTATTTGAAGCGCTATATCCTGCGCCTTCCATTATTTTGCGCGCCTCTGCAAGCCGTTGAGGCAAGGACCATCCAGTCCAATAGGCGACAGGCGCATTTTCAGGGTATCCGATAACAGTGGGAGGGATGAAGTTTTCTGTTTCGACAACATTATCTGTCGTTGCATTCGCGAGTGTCTGCTGGTGAGCCGTCATGGCGAGGGCATGGCGAATATTGACGTCACTTAGCTTTTCCACAGAAGGGTTAAAAACACCATAGACCATGCTGGCATCGCCCTCATCAAACAAAGCTTCTGGCGCTTTGCTTGCAACCAAAGAGATTTGTCGGCTTGCATAGAGACGAAGGATATCCAGATAACCACTTAAATATTGCCCTATAACTTGGCCATCATCCCCACCTGTCCCAACGACTTCAACTCGATCGAAGAATACCTCATCCGCGCTATGGTAGTGCGGGTTTTTTGTGAGAACGATGGGCTGATCACTCGTCGTACCGTTCATCAGATATGGTCCATTAAAGACCAAATCTTTGCCCGAGGTCCAAACCTCATTCGGATCGAATTCATCGATAACGTGGAAGGGCACAGGCGCGAGTGACATTTGCGACAAGATCGCAAGAAAATAGGATTGAGGCTCTGTTAATTCGATCTCGACTGTCTTCGCATCGAGCGCCCTAATCCCCAAGTCATCAACTGGCATCTCACCATCTAAAACTTCGCGCGCATTTTTTATGCCCGCCATGAGATACGTTGCAGGATTACCGCCTTCCACACTAAAGGCTGCCTGCCATGCTCGTGTAAAATCTGTCGCCACAACAGGCTGGCCATCAGACCACAGAGCATCATCTCTGAGAGTGAAGGTATAAACGCGGCCATCTTCTGAAAGCGTATAGGACTGAGCTTGGCCCATGACAGGTTGACCATCGGCCTCATTCGTCACAAGACCTTCTAAAATATTTCCCAAAACATCATAATTCCACGTCCCGACAACACTTGCGGGATTTAAATTATCTGCCTTTGAGTGACTGCCAATCCTCAGGACATTTTCTTCAGAGATCGCCGCATAGGGAAAGAGCACGAGACTTACAGCGCAACTTACAATTCCCAGAAACATTTTTCTCAAAACACTCATTACTCGACGCCCTCCCAAGCTTATAAAATCATACAAACATTTTAAAAAACTATAGGTTAAGTCTTCACTTGTCGAATGTTTTGTATCGACGGCGCAACATTTTCAATTAAAATTAAGTACTCACCATTAAAAATGACTGATCCCCTTATGAGATAGGGGCCGCTTTTTTCCTTGAAAGAGTGCCGCATTCTTTCGCGCAAAATAGAAGCTATAAAAAAGATTGGGCCCGCATCATGCGAACCCAAACCAATAGTAGAAACAAAATGTTGCAAAAATATATCTACTGCGTTTCGATCCAGCCGATCTTTTTGCTTCTTGCCTCATCTTGCGCGTCATCATATCCCGCATCTGCATAGCGCATAACGCCCAGAGATGTATCGTTGGTTATCGAATGCTGGATCCTTTGCGCCGCATCATCAGTTCCATCTGCAACGACAGTGATACCAGCAGATGTCATATACCCTGCATAACCACCACCGCCCGAATGGATTGCCACGAGATCTGCCATTGAAGAACAGCTAATCATCGCATTGAGCAAAGGCCAATCAGCAATCGCATCGGATCCATCTTTAAGGTTTTCTGTCATGATGTTCGGATGCGCCATCGCGCCGGCATCGAGATGATCACGCGTAAAAGCAATTGGGCCACTCAACTTGCCAGTTTTCACCATCTCATTCACAGCCAATGCCAATTCCGTACGCTCCCCATGGCCTAGCCATGCTATCCGCGCGGGCAACCCTTCAAAAGGCACATGCTCACGTGCGAGTTTCACCCAATTTGTGACAATCTTATTGTCTGGGAAGCGCTCAAGTAAGAACTCATCTATGACGGCAATATCATTTGGATCATTTGAGAGTGCAATCCAGCGATATGGGCCGATCGCGCGGCAAAATAGCGGACGCAAAAAGGCTTCTGTAAATACAGGAATATCAAAGGCATCTTCAACACCGCCCTCTTTTGCATGTGTTCTGATCAAATTTCCATTATCAAACACAACAGCACCCTGCTTTTGGAAGGCCACCATCGCTTTTACATGTTCTACGATGCTCTCTCGGCTTTCGTGCATCAAAATATCTTTATGATCTTCGCGCAAAGAGCGAGCTTCATCAAGGGTGCGGGTGTGAGGCACATAACCATACACAAGATCATGCGCCGAGGTTTGATCTGTCACGATATCTGGAATAATGCCACGGCGTAAAATCTCAGGATAGACCTCCGCCGCATTGGCACATAAGCCCACTGAAATTGCCTCTTTCTTCGCAACTGCAGATTGGATCATCTCCAAGGCTTCATCTAAGCTTTCGGCCTGATGTTGCAAAAAGCCGATTTCCATACGCTTTGCAATGCGTACTGGATCAATCTCAATCGCCAAAATCGCCGCATTCGCCATGGTACCTGCAAGCGGCTGCGCACCGCCCATGCCACCTAGACCTGCCGTTAAAATGAAGCGGCCGTGCAAATCACCGTTAAAATTACGCTCAGCAATTCGACTAAAGATTTCATACGTTCCTTGGATCACACCTTGCGAGCCAATATATTGCCAATCCCCAGCCGTTAATCCGCCCCAACAAATGAGATTTTCCTTTTCCCATTCATAAAAGTTTTCGGCCTTCGCCCATTGCCCGATAATATTGCAATTTGCCATAATACACAGGGGCGCGTTTTTATGCGTTTTCATGATTCCGACGGGCTTACCTGATTGAACAATCAAGCTCTCATCTTCTTCCATCGTCTTAAGGGCATGAACGATCCCATCATGTGATGCCCAATCTCGCGCCGCTTTACCAAGAGCTGCGTAAACAACGAGGTTTTCAGGATCCTCCCCCACAGCCAATACATTTTCGAGCAAGCGCAAAAGAGCCTCTTGGCGCCAGCCTTTACACCTAAGCTCAGTCCCAGAAGTCACATCAAATTTTTTTGTCATAATACCGTCTTCCTCAATTCACTCAAAGAACATATTTCGCAAGTTCAATCCCCATCGCTGCCTCAACAGAAGGATAAACAGCCGGATCTATAACGCTCGAACTCAGCGGTATCTTTGATTTTGGGACATGGAGAACATAAACCTCGATACCTTCGTATATCTCATGAACGCTCAAAGGATGACCTTGCGCATCTAATACCGCGATCACATCAGGATATGTGGCAATGCGCCCCTCAGCAGAGCTATCTACGGCCATATATTCATTCATGACATGGACTGTGCTTTGCCCGCCATTGCCTTCAATCGTGATTGTTCCGATATCGAAAGCTTCTGTTGTATAAGCAACATTTTTTGCCCCGACTTTTCCTGTGATTAAAATAGTGCCGCCTGTTTCAGCGCAGATCGCATCAATAACTTCCGCCCCGCCTTTTGCCTTGGCATTGGTAATCGCTTCTCCAAGAGAGAGCGCTTTTGAGATGCCCCCCAAAGCCGCATGTTCGCGGACATATTTCGCTGGCAATGGGTTTCGGCATGAGGCAATAAATCCGCCAGACATATCAGATGCCGTTCTCAAAATTGGAGACACCTTTGCCGTCGCACCTTCTACAACCAACTCCAAATAAGAATTATTCGCGCGATTTCCGCCAACTGCGGTTTGAATCATGGCCTCAGGTGAATTCGCCATCCCGATCGAGCCCATATCGCCCGTCGGATGCGCGCGCAAATCGCCAACAGCATCAATCACTTTTGTGCCTAAAACCGCTGAAGGAAGCCATGCATTCAATGTGCTCGACTTTCCGTTTTGACCGACCATCAAGCCATAAACCGGCGCCCCTAAGCGCTCTTGCAACAATTGAACCGACTTAACGTAATCCACACCGAGCATTTGCCACTCTGTCGTCCCAGCTGGCGCGCCGATCGCTGCCGCTGTCGCAATCCATGCCGCATCGTCAACTTCATCCATTGTCACGAGTTCAGGCTGACCCGCATTCACTGCCGCTGTCCCCAACATGCGCCCATGCTCAGCCCAACCTCCGCCACCGCAAGCGTAAACAGACCCTCCTAAGATCGCGAATTCAACATCTTCAATTGTTAGTATGCGTCCCATGACATCTATTCCTCTCTAGTGAACATCTTTAAATATGAATGTGGTGTTTAATTTTTCTTTGAGCTTAATTCTTGATCTATTGCGCAAACCGCATTCAACAAAACATCAGCGCCCGCTCCGATTTGATCGGAGGTTGAATATTCTTCTGGGCAATGGCTTCGCCCTTCTCGGCACGGCACAAAGATCATTGCGCTTGGTGCAATATATGAGAAAAAGGCCGCATCATGCCCAGCGCCGCTTGGCATTTTAATCGACTTCAACCCAAGATCATCAGAGGCCGCCTGCAAATGCGCAATCATCTGATTGTCAAACTTCGTTGATGCGGCATCTGAGAGAACCCTAATCTCTGCTACATGCGCTTTCGACATTGTCGCAAATTCTTTGGAGGCGCCTTTTATCGCTTCAATAAATACGGCGCGTTTGTCGGCGTTATCCGTGCGCGCATCAATGACCATTCGAACGCGCCCAGGCACAACATTCGCGGCATTAGGCTCGATATTAAACTCACCTGTTGTTGCGACAAAATATCCACCCTCTGCCTCCGCGAGGCGCTGCGCTTGTGCTTCAATCTCTAAGCATAACATCGCCGCCAAACTTAACGCATCGCTGCGCATATGCATCGGGGTCGTCCCCGCATGATCAGGCTGCCCGACGACATCGATCTCAATACGCGTGATACCGACAACATCTGTCACGACCCCGATATCCAAGCCCTGATCTTCAAGCACACGGCCTTGTTCAATATGCATTTCTAAAAACGCTGCGATATCGGTTCGAGGGTGTTGCGTGATATCACAAAACGCCCCTCCCACACGATCAATTGCGTTCCTTAACAACTCATCATTTGGACCACGATATTCCAGCATCGAAGGCTCTAATTCTCCGACTAAGCCTCTCGAACCAACACATGAAATACCATATTCGCTCATTTCTTCAGCTAGACAATCAATGATTTCAATCGAATGCGCCAATTCAATGCCCGAATTTTGCAGCGCGCGCGCCACCTCAAGGCCGGAAATCACACCCGCGACCCCATCAAAACGCCCACCATCAGGAACAGTATCTGAATGAGACCCTATTGCGATAGCACCCAACTCAGGCCTACGGCCTTCCAAACGTCCAATCAGATTGCCATTCTCATCAATGCGCGTCTTCAATCCAGCTGCTTTAAAAATCTTATCGAGATGAGCCCGCCCTTCGATGAATTTTTCTGAAAAAGACCGGCGCGTATAAGGGCGCCCTTCTTCCGTGATATCAGCCATATCCATAAGATCGTTCCAGAGGCGATCACGATTGATGACCATATTCGAGGCTGGATTATTCATACCTGTGCCTCCCGCAACGGTGTGACATACGTGCCATTGCCCGGTTGTGCTAAAACGTCCTGACCATCAAATATTTTTTGCCCCCGCAAATATGTTGCGCATGGACGATACGATAATGTCATACCTGTATAAGGGCTCCAGCTCACGACATTATGCCCGCTCTTACCCGCATCATAGCTCTCTTCGCTTTTTGACATGACAACAATATCAGCATCGCGGCCAATCTTGAGGCCTCCTTTTTGATGAGACAGCCTGAAATGCTGCGCAGGATTTTCAGCCAGCAAACGAGCTGCCCAAGTAAACGAAATATTTCGTTCGGCCAAACCATTGAGCAGCAGCGAATACATAACCTCCAACCCCGGCACACCAGACGCGTTTTTAAACATATCAGGATCAGTTTTCCGATCTTCAGACCAACTGACATGATCCGTCGAAACCATCGTGATATTGCCAGCTTGCAAATGCGCCCATAGTTTTTCAACTTCAGCTTTGGGGCGCACAGGCGGATTGATTTTTGCCTTACCGCCCAGTTTTGAAACATGCTCTTCTTCGTTCAAAGTTAGGTAGTGAATACAGCATTCAATTGTGCTGTTATAACCTTGTTTTTGATAAGCGGCACACATTTCATACCCCCGCCCAACTGAGCAATGCACAACATGCGCGGGGCAGCCTGTTGCAGCGCCAATCTCGTAAATCTCAGCCATAGCCAGTGTTTCTGTAATCTCAGGACGACTTAATCCATGCGCGCGGTAACCTGTAATCCCGCTTGCAACCGTTTTCTCTATTTCCGCCATGACCATTTCATGGTTCTCATTATGAACACCTGCGGCCAAACCATGCTTTGCGACCTCACTAAAACAAGCATAAAGCGTTTGAGGAGGCACACGTGGAAAACGCTCGGGATGCGTGCCAAAAGTTGAAAATTTAAACGAACAAACGCCCGCCGCCACCATTTCAGCCACCTTCACCGGCCCAACTTCGGGATGGCATGTGCCATATAAAGCAAAATCAACGCGCGCATCTCGGTGAGCTTCATCAACCTTCGACAAGACAGAAGCTGCATCGCAAATCAATTGCCCGTCATCATAAGGCATATCAACAATCGTCGTCACACCGCCGGCTGCGGCTGAGCGTGTTGACCAAATAAAACCTTCTTGTCCCTTTTGGGAACGGCTGTGAACTTGTGGATCAATAGCGCCAGGGAAGATGTAATCTTGCGAAAAATCCTCAACCACTTGCGCTTCCGGCCCATCCCCCGAACCAATGGCAATGACAACACCATCTGCAATAGCAACATAACCATCTTCAATAATTTGATCTGTAAGAACGACAGTCCCTTTTACAACAAGGTCGCATATTTTAGTCATCGACATCTCCATTTATTTACGCCCCTCTTCCCAAGCCGGAAAATGATATTTCTGTGCTAATTGATCGATCCATTGATCATCAACAAGCAGCCTTTCTGCAGCCATGAAATCGTATGAATATATGCGATCGCGATCAATCGGAGAAAGTTCTTCACTTAACTTGGAAATGACATCGCCCGCCAAGCCATTTAAGCACTGCTCCTCACCGCGCAAATAGACAGCTTGCTTTGCCACAAACCCTTCATGCGCCAATAATTTGCCCCAATAATCTAATTGCATCGAAAGTTTTCTCGTCACAAGCGGAAGAAATGTTTCTTCATCTTCCATACCATCGGCGACGGTCACATTGATAATGGAGGCCGCCGAACTTTGATCAGCAATTGAGGCAAATAAATCCACAGCCTGTTTAACTGGCGGCCCAAATGCTAAAACCACACCATCACTTGGCGTTAAGTTACGAGACAAACCCGTCAATTCTCTTTTGCCTAAAGCCAAAATACGGTTCAACGAACTTCTAGCCAAATGCGCAATATTGAGCTGCAAACTCTCCAAGGCAAGCGTCAGCCTTTGTGGCAGAGAATATCCAGATGTCATCAATTTCTCGTCCAGAACAATCGGATTATCATCACTGCAATTGATTGTATCTCTTGCTATTTGCCCTGCAGCACACAGCGCTTCGAGCATTGTTCCATGCACCTGCATAGCACAGCGAAAAGACAATGGGTCATGCACAGCTTTCGGCGCCGCCCAACGATCATCCTCGAAAGCGTTCAAACAAAATGTCGCCAAATCGGGCGTCAGGCCATTTTTAAAACGAGCAGCCGCTTGCCATGGATCTCTCGAGGCCGTAAATCCGGCAAAACTCACGCCTAAAACCGCATTCGACAAATAAAACAATCGGAAGGCCTTGCGCAGCAAGACAACAGCCGCCGCAACCGATGTCGCATTGGAGCTAACAAGCGAGAGACCTTCTTTTGACTTTGGAATATAAGGCAGCAACCCTGCTTCAGATAAGGCATTTTGCGCAGTCCGGCGTTGCCCATTAAAAAAGCAATAACCTTCTCCGATCAACGTTGCGCCAATTTGCCCCATCAAGCCAAGATCTGCACATCCCAAAGAACCGATAGGGCGCACCTCAGGGACAATGCCAGCATGATACATATCTAAAATTGCATCCAGCAACTCTGGTTGAACGCCAGCATGCCCCGTTAAGGCAGAGTTGATACGAACCGCAAGTGCAGCTCTTACAACATTTTCTGAAATCGGTTCCCCAATCGCAAAACTATGCGCCCGCAAAAGGCTTTTATTAAATTCCAGCTCAGATTCTTCAGAAATAACGCAATCTTTATACGCCCCAACGCTTGTCGTCACACCATATGCAGGAGACCCAGAAAGCAATGTTTGCTCAACCGTACGACGCGCAGATTTTACGATATTATAGGTTTCAGGCGCTCTTCGGATCTTACGACCCGAAAATGATAACATCTCTAATTCACTTAATGTAAGCGAACGACCATCCAAAGTTACTTCACGATGCAGGTTACTCAATGCTTTCTCACCACCCTTAATATTTATTTCTCTTGCTACTTTAAGGATTTGACAATAGCGATATACTAAATACTAAAAGATATATACGTTAGAACACATAATGTCGTTAGATACGAAATCTCTCATCTATTATCTCTGTGCTTGGCAAAGCCAAAACATGTCCTTGGCGGCGGCGCAAAACAACGTCTCAGTCGCGACTGTAAGCAATGCGATCAAACGCTTGGAAAATCAGCTGAACACCTCGCTTTTCATTCGCTCTCGACGTGGCATCATCGTCAATCAAAACGCACAATCCATTACAAGGTTCACCTTAAATCTATTAGCTGGCTTACATAAAATCGAACGTTCCTTTGCCAGCGAAGGCGCCCCGATTGATATGGATTTCTTGCATAAAGAAACAGCCGACTACCTCGAAAACCCCGCCCTCCTCGAACAGTTTTTATTGAACTGCAGGGACTTAAAAATATCACCGCAACTCATTAGGCGTGCGATTGTGGTTTATGAATTTCACAGCATTCGAGCCGCATCGCAAGCGCTCAGCATCTCACAACCGCAATTATCACGGCAGATGCATGAACTCGAAACACTGTTAGACACTCAGCTTTTCGAGCGCACCTCCGAAGGCCTCAAACCCTTACCATCCGCCAAAATCCTGTATCAAAGCGCTCTTGAATTAAATGACATCTGCGAACGCCTGATCAAACGTGGCGATCTTTTATTTCGAAGAAATGTCACAACCTCTCACCTTGGCACAGTCGCTCCTTTTACTAGAAGAAGCTCCCTTTGCAAAAGAGTTGCGAATATCTGTGTACACTGGAGCGAACACTATCCTAATGAAAACATTAAAATTTCGGCTGATCTCACCGATCGGCTACTATCGAGCATCAAGCGCAACGAATTGCATTGCGCAATCGTCGACAGCACAACCATTCCCACCGGCTTTGATAGCTTGCAAATATCCAGCGTCCCCTTAATGCTCGCCACGGGCGGCGCCCCCAGTCCCGCGTTAAGCTTTCAAGAAACAATATCAAAGATGCCGATCGTGCTGCCGAGCATGCGATCCAGCCTACGCAATATCATTGATGAATGGCTCCATAAGCATTCCGTATCTTTAAAAAAAGCCATTGAGGTGGAATCCATGACCGTGCTTGCAGATCTTGTCAGCAGATGCGGATATTGCTCTATATTACCTCAAGAATCGGCTTCGCCTCACGAAGAATTCACATTTATAGAGATCCCCAATGCCCCGCATTTAGCCAGCAATCTGATATGGAAATCGGAAATGTCGGAAAACCGACATGTTAAGCGCATTATTCAAGCACTTACCCAAGCCACATGAGGCGGCGCTAAAAATTGCGCGTTATTGAGAAATTACATTCCGAAACTTCATAATCAAAGAAATTAACATTCGAATAATTTTGCGTGTGAGAACATTGCAACCTGGGGGCAAATCCCAGAACGGAAATACTGGAGTTTTGAACCCCAATCCCCAGTGTGAAATACTTATCATCGCGCGGCTCAGGACGTCCTAAGAAAACTCCAATGAAGTCACGCTGACCGACCTCTAAACTACCGTTGGTGCTTAGGCCACCTTTCCACGATTTCGTGAGCGCAAACTTCAACGATTGCCCTTGATATTGGGATTGTTCTGATTGAGGTGTGCTAGATTCCAATTTCAATGTGCTATCGACCCGCAAGCTTGGCGATATTTTGCGCCCAAAACTAAGCGCTGCCGAACTGTAACCTCCATTTAAATAATCTTTTGTAAAATGGTGGCGTCGCTCGCGTGTCATTCGAAATGTGAGATCGCTTCGATTGCCAAGTCTGCTCGTGTGATAAAAACTTGCACCAAGTGCGCGATTATCACCTTCAATCTCAGTTGTAATAGGATGATCATTCCGCTGGGTATATCTCAAATATGGAGTGATGCCCCACCTGCCAGATGAAGTAACTTGGTCAAATCCTACTGCAGCAAAACCAAAAGTGCTATTATACAGAGAATTTGTATAGATCGTCTCAGAAACACCAAAATCCAATGACACCCTACTTCTTGTCCCAGTCAAATAGCGCGCGAATCCCGAAACTCCAATCCGAGCCCCAATCCCTGAGTTAGCACGAGAGACATCGTCGATATCGCCGTCTTCATTACCCAAAAATTCACTATTTGTTTTTTTGTGTGATGATCCACGATTGATATTTGTGGAAGGCAACAAGGAAAAGTTTCCACTAAATCCAATTGGTTGACTTCGATGAATGGTATTCAAGAAGTTTTGATACCCCATTCTCATTTGAGAATTTGAATCAACCTTCAGCAGCGCCTTGAAGTGAAATTCTGACGGCCCGTATTGCTTATCTAACAGCAAAGTATGCGCCAACTCACGACGTGCGTTTATGTAATTCGGGTTTTCTTGAAGAATACGCCGAAACAGAGCAATGGCTTCACTGTGCTGACCGCGAATTTTCAACACACGCGCATTAAAAAACATAATGTCCGATTGCGTTGGATTGCTTTTTTCTAAGAGCTCCGCAGCTGATTTAAGTTGACCACGGTTCAGTAAATCGGTGATCTGAGCGCCATTGTTTGATTGAGCATAAGCTGCCTGCACAAGTGGCAATACAGAACAAGTAAAAATAATCGCAATAAGCCTGAGCATGATATCTCTATGTTTTTAATCCGCAATAAAGATGCCGTATCCATTTGCTAATGCGCCATCTTTCACAACAACGCCCCCAACTTCATCAGGAACAAATTGGTCTACGTCATAGCCATAAAAATGGCCTTGAGCACCTTCGGATTGAATTACACCATGATTAATCTCTTGGCTACCTTGAAAAAACACCACATCTCCTCCTGTGAAAGAATTTCCGGAAATTGAGGCCTCACGAACCGTTATATCACTGACCGGAGAAGATGTTGATTGTTGCGTCACAAGGTTAACGGCTGAAAATCCTGTTAAATTGATATCGACTTCTTTTGCGCCAAAATCAACCAGCACTTCCGAGGTGCCGTCAACAAGGCGGTACGCGCCTGAGCTATTTGAAAAGAAACCTTCCGCGCCACCATTATATTCAGCAAGGCCAAGCATCGGCACGTCAACAACCTGCGTTACAATGCCGACAACACCTGTGCTACTAAGTGAGCCTGCGTTCAATTCATAATCAAACGTAAACGGCAATACATATTCAAACGTTTCATTTTCAAAGCTAGAACTGCGTTGAAGCGTCGCAGCACCCGCTCGAAGCGTATCACTGCTATCAAACCCGTCAGCATCAACTAATGTAAAACTACCATCATCAATTTCATGCCGTGCACTGCCGTGATCGATAGAACCTGTTAGTATATTTTGCTCAATTCTATTATTGCTTAAAAGCACCGATGACCCAGAAAGCTGACTATCCACATTCTCGGTACTTTCTAATGTTTGATAAATCAAAGGCTCGTGTGGAGGCGGCGTCGTGACAACTTCTCCAGAAGCATCTGTGCCGCGCGTTGAGGAGTTGCAACCCGCAAGCAATATCAGAGCGAATACTAAACCTATGCACCTAAAAGTTTCAGCCATTTCCCAAAGCCTCTCTATATATTCTTTCATCCAACCTGTTATTGGCTCTCCTTTTACTTCAAAAACAATAAAATACTCTTAAGCTGACATATCCATAACCCAACCAGATGTTGTAGAGGCCTGAGGGATAGAAAGCTCCGTGACATCCCCCGTAATATTCACAGATACATCTCTGTGTTTGGTAAACAGCTCATCTTCTTGATAATCATGATAGGATTGCGATTGATTTATGGAGATAATCTGCGCGTAATCAGCGTCTACTTGGATCGCATCGGCCCCGAAAGAAAAGCCACTTGGGTGAGACGGCGTATCCATAATAAACTTATTTACAACATCGATATCTTTTGCACTGATATTTGTGCCTTCCTCCACAACGACGATATATGAGTTGATTTGCGAAGTCTCACCATATCCCCCATCATCATGAGAATGATTGATATCGATTTTATAGGCATGATAGCCTTCAGGGATGTTGATATCGATTTCTTTAAGCAAGT
>CALLMA010000105.1 GCA_938008015.1 uncultured Celeribacter sp. | reverse complement strand
CAAGCTAGAGCGGATCTGCCGAGCAATATTGATGAAATCTTATTTCTCAATGAGAAAAATGAATTATGTGAAGGCAGCATCACTAATATTTTTGTAGAAAAAAACGGAATGCTTTTAACGCCTCCTCTGGAATGTGGCTTGTTGCCGGGCGTATTGCGCGCAGAATTATTAGAGGCAGGGAAAGCTCGCTTATCTGTACTTACGGCCCAAGATCTTTATGAGAATGATTTTTATCTAGGGAACTCTCTGCGCGGATTAATCAAGGGACACATCCCTATAAAGAATGGGTGAAACTCAAATACTCTTAAGAATCGCAGATCTCCTCAAAGCCGCAGCACCGGCCTTAGTCGCGCGCGGGCAAATTTGCGTATCTATATATTGTATGACTTGATTGAGGCTGGCCTAAATATGGGTTTTCTTGCCGTAAAATAGCACTGAAAAAAATGTTTTCTAAAGCTTGGGCCCATGTTATGCTCTCTCTAATAAGCTGCATATAAAAATAGCAGTAAAAATAGAGGCAGTGAATATTTATAAGGAGCGTGCAAATGCGGAACATACCGCTTGCCGTTTTTGGGCGTATATCAATCCATATTCTTTTTGTCATGCTGCTGGCTTTTCTAGGAGCAGGAAAAGCCATGTCTGCGGAATACGCAGCGCTTGTTATGGATGCGCGCAATGGTAAAGTCTTGCATTCGCGAAATGCGGATAAGCGCTTGCACCCAGCTTCCCTTACAAAAATGATGACGCTCTACGTTGCTTTTGAGGCAATCGAAAATCGTGAGATTTCATTGGATACTGTGGTCACTGTCTCCCGTAAAGCGGCAGCAGAGCCGCCGTCTGAACTTGGGCTTCGTACCGGTCAAAAAATCAAGTTGCGCTATCTTATCCGAGCGGCCGCGATCAAATCTGCCAATGACGCGTCAACCGCAATTGCCGAGGCCATTTCTGGGTCTGAGGCTGCTTTTGCGCGGCGAATGAACCGTACAGCGAAGGCCTTAGGAATGTCTCGAACGACATTCAAAAATGCACATGGATTGACACAAGCCGGCCACCTTTCAACCGCGAGAGATATGACGATTATGGGCCGCCATATCTTTTATGATTATCCTGAGTATTACAATATTTTTTCGCGTAAATCGGCTGATGCAGGTATCAAAAAGGTGCTTCATACAAATCGCCGCTTTTTAAGTAATTATCGCGGCGCTGATGGGATCAAAACGGGTTATACTTCCGCAGCGGGGTTCAACTTAACGGCTTCTGCGATACGCGGAAATGAGCGTATCATTACGACAGTTTTTGGCGGCCGTTCCACGATCACACGCAATGCACGCGTGAGCGAATTGATGGACCTAGGCTTTAAGCGCGCGCCAAGCCGTGTGGCTGTTAAGAGGCCGCAAAAACCTCCCTATATTGGCCGCTCATCGAATGGGCCAACGACAGTTGTTTTGGCCGGCAATCAAAAAACTCCGAATTTTGCGGCTCAAATCAAACGGAAAAGCATTGTCGTTAAAACCAGTCCTTTGCCGCAAATGCGCGCTACGAGCAGTCAGAATGCGGAAGAAGAAATCTTATTAGCGGCGGCTTCTGAAGAGATCATTAATGCGTTAAATGAGGCTACGAGCAGCGTGCTGGAGGATGGCGCTTCTGAAAGTGGCGCGGTTGATGTCGCCGAAATCAAACCAGAAAATGCGGAGGAGACAGGGGATGCAGAGACTGCAGCCGATCTCGCCGCCTTAGCAAATCTAATTCCGAGCTTGCGCCCAGAAAGATTGGTGCAAGAAGATGAGATTGATATAGCCACCCCCATTTTGCAACAGCCAGTTCAGCGTATCGTTAAGCGTGTCTCTAATTCTGGGACGAGAGATTGGATTGTGAATGTCGGTATTTATCGTTCAGAATTCGAAGCCCGCAAAATTCTTTTAAAAACAGCATTAACAGAAATAGAGATGTTGGACGGTGCAGATCGAAAAGTGATTAAAAATTCGCGTGGATATAATGCGAATTTTTTAGGTCTCACTCAAGAAATGGCTGAACTAACTTGCCGAAGACTTGTTGCACGCGGTACGAGCTGTCAATCAAGTGGCCCCTCTTAATGGATGTTTTCTTGGAGTGAGAGTTTTCCGATAGGAGGCTTTCCATGGTTTTATGGTTCATAGAAATTTGCGCGCCCACGGCCTTGTTCTTTTGAAAGATACAAGGCAGAGTCTGCATCCTTCATCATCTTTTCCATATCGACCGTGTCGTAAAAAATGGTTGTGGTGATCCCCGCAGAGCCAGAGATGGACAAATTATTGCCCTCAAAGGGGATGGGAACTTCCAGTTCGCGAATGATATCACGGGCTTTTTGTATAAGTTTTATCTTGTCGATAAAACTAGGAAAAATCAAAATAAATTCATCCCCTCCCACTCTGGCCACAAAATCATTTTTGCGGGCAGAATTCTCAAGAATCGTGGAGACTTTCTCAAGCACAAAATCGCCTGCAGCGTGGCCAAATTGATCGTTGATGTTTTTGAAATAGTCAAGATCCAGTTGCATAAGCGCGAAATCGTCACGAGCTTTGACGAGGTTTTCTAAAAAGCTCTGCAAGGCGCGTCGGTTTTTCAAACCTGTCAATGCATCTGTAAAAGATTGCTCTTCCGCTTGTAGCTTTGCGCCGTGTAATCTTTGTGTCAGTTGCTTTGTTTCTTCTAAAACTGCAGATTTAGCTTCAAACAGGTAGAGAAGTTCGATCGCCAGATCCGTGACAGCAAAGTCGGAAGCTGTGAGCTTGTATTGTGCGACGGCTTCAATGATCGATAGCCCAAAGGAGAGGCTAAGAAGATAATGCGGTGTCCCAGGCAAAGGCTTTGCTAAGCCTTTCAATTGGGCAGAGAAACCTTGATTTAAATGAGCGAAAAGTGGAGTTCCTAGTACAATTGGCTCATCTTTTGATGCTTTTTTGTTTCGCCCGTCATCGAGCACGGTGAGGACCTCTTTCAGAGGTTTTCCCACAATATTATGTCCATCAAGTATTTTTGCAAGCGTGGGCCCGACATGTAAAATCATACCTTCTTTATTGTAGACGAGATTGATTGGCATGAAGCAGTCAATCGGTTCGATGCGATCTTCATCAATCATTTTCGATTTTCCTTAGCCCATCAGAGAGGTTAAATGTTCGGCCTTCTGCATAAGAATCTTCTAATACGTGGATAATAATTTTTTCGGTATACGTGCTCGTATTCCCAGAATGTTCGATGTAGACAAGCGCGCCGTAATCATCGGCCATGGTGCGCAATGTTCCCATAATGCCGTGCCCAAGCCCCGGTATATTGCTCTCACAAATGAGTTGATAAATCCCATTATCGATGGATGTTATTTTCAAGGATGGAACGTGTAAATCAGGCAAGGCCATTTGCGCGCGCCCTTGAGTTTCATTGAGTGAAAAAAGAAAATCGACAAAATTTTCTCCCCCTAGCCGTAAGAGATTTCGTATCTCAGATATGTTGGGATGGGAGGCAATATACGTTCCGATATCTTCCAAAAGGGCTTCAAGTGGTTTGTTTAAAATAAGAGAAGTTGCCCGCAGAGCTTGCAATGTCACCTCATCTGGGTAATTGAGCATGGCTTCAAAATTATCGAATCCCAGATTTGCTGATTGCGTGATCTGCAACCAATGCTCTTGACTGTATGTATCGCGCACAAAGCATTGCAAAGCTCTATTAATCATCCCTAGCATGAAAAGGCCTTTATAATGAAAGTGACAATTGCATATCCGAAAGATCTTAATTTTTGATCAATATCCAAGACTTACTCTTGAGATCGTGAGTGGGGGTGAGCATTGCGCTTGCGCCACGGCGTGAGAAGCGCTACGCATGTGGTGATATCGAAACAGAGTGGAGAGAAACTCATGTCTAGACCAAAGATTGCCCTTATCGGTGCAGGTCAAATCGGTGGCACATTGGCCCATCTTGCAGCAATTAAAGAACTTGGTGATGTTGTTCTTTTTGATATTGCAGAAGGAATACCTCAAGGGAAAGCACTTGATATTGCTGAATCTGGGCCTTCAGAAGGCTTTGATGCATCTTTAAAAGGCACAAATGATTATGCTGATATTGCCGGCGCAGATGTTTGCATCGTGACTGCGGGCGTGGCGCGCAAGCCTGGAATGTCGCGTGATGATCTTCTGGGGATTAACCTCAAGGTGATGAAATCAGTTGGTGAAGGCATTAAAGCGCATGCGCCAAATGCTTTTGTGATTTGTATTACAAACCCACTCGATGCGATGGTTTGGGCACTGCAGCAATATTCTGGTTTGCCAACCGAAAAAGTAGTCGGCATGGCTGGTGTCCTTGATTCGGCGCGTTTCCGTCATTTCCTTTCTGTCGAATTTGATGTGTCGATGAAAGATGTCACGGCTTTTGTTCTTGGTGGTCATGGCGATACAATGGTGCCTTCTGTGCGCTATTCAACTGTCGGCGGCATTCCATTGCCTGATCTGGTTGAAATGGGCTGGACGACACAAGATAAACTTGATGCGATCGTGCAACGCACACGTGATGGCGGCGCTGAAATCGTTGGTCTCTTGAAAACAGGTTCTGCTTTCTACGCACCTGCGACTTCTGCGATTGAAATGGCGCAAGCTTACCTCAAAGATCAAAGACGCCTTCTTCCTTGCGCAGCTTATTGTGACGGCGAGCTTGGCCTTGATGGCATGTATGTTGGTGTGCCAACCATCATTGGCGCAAACGGCATTGAAAAAGTTGTCGATATTAAGCTTTCTAAAGAAGAGCAGGTTATGTTCGATAAGTCTGTAGAGGCTGTTCAAGGCCTTGTTGCAGCATGCAAAGCAATTGATGAAAGCCTCGCATAAGCGCTTTACGTGAAAGCGTTCTAAATTCAAATGAATTGGCCCGCCTTTGGCGGGCTTTTTTATGAGGTATTTTAGTGAGGCAATATATAAACCTGCTTGACAGTGCCGTGCATTGGATTTCTTATTTTATTTGAAATGGGAGGCGAACATGGGTGTTATTACATGCATTGAGGATCTGAAATCTTTGTATAAACGGCGTGTGCCGAAGATGTTTTATGATTACTGTGAAAGTGGGTCTTGGACGGAGCAAACCTTTCGCGACAATACGTCAGATTTCGAACAAATTCGATTGCGTCAGCGCGTGGCCGTTGATTTGGAAAACCGCAGCACAAAAGCGCAAATGTTGGGCGCTGATGTGGCAATGCCTGTTGCGCTGGCGCCCGTTGGGCTCACGGGGATGCAGCGCGCAGATGGTGAGATTAAAGCCGCAAAGGCTGCGCAAGAATTCGGTGTGCCATTTACACTTTCTACAATGTCGATTTGTTCCATTGAAGATGTTGCCGCGCAAACAGACCACCCTTTTTGGTTCCAACTCTATGTGATGCGCGATCAGGAATTTTTAGAAAATATCATTAAACGTGCTAAGGCGGCCAATTGCTCAGCGCTGGTTTTGACTCTAGATTTGCAAGTTTTAGGCCAGCGTCATAAAGATCTTAAAAATGGCCTTTCAGCACCACCAAAGCCAACGCCGCGCGTTATATTTGATCTGGCGACTAAATGGCGCTGGGGGATTGAAATGCTGCAAACCAAGCGCCGAGGATTTGGCAATATCATCGGCCATGCCAAAGGTGTTTCAGATACAAGCTCATTGATGAAATGGACGGCAGAGCAGTTCGATCCAAAACTTGATTGGGATAAAGTAAAGAAAATCAAAGAAATGTGGGGCGGTAAGCTCATCTTGAAGGGCATTATGGAGCCTGATGATGCGCAATTGGCTGTTGACGCTGGGGCGGATGCCATTGTGGTGTCCAATCACGGGGGGCGGCAATTAGATGGCGCGATGTCATCGATCAAAATGCTGCCTTCAATCGTTGAACGTGTCGGCGGAGATGTGGAGATTTATCTCGATAGTGGCATTCGTTCTGGCCAAGATGTTTTGAAAGCTTTGGCGATGGGCGCGCAAGGCGTGATGATTGGGCGATCTTATATTTACGGCTTAGGTGCTATGGGCCAAGAAGGCGTGCGACACTCCCTTGAAGTTATCCATAAAGAGTTGGAAACGACAATGGCTTTATGCGGCAAAAGGGAGATTGGCCAACTGGATCGATCTATTTTGAATGTCCCAAAGGATTTTCAAGGGGAGTGGGCGGATTAGGCGTAGAGCTTTAATTTTTTCTGTTGGCTTAAGATGATTAAGATCGCTGGAATGGTCAGAGCGACAAGGCAGGCGACAACCATAAATGCAATGCGCAGATTTGTTGCATGAGCAATGAAGCCAACCATCGAGGGACCAACGAAAAACCCTACGAACCCGATCATCCAAGCGCGCGATAATACGAGGCTTCTTTGTGTGTTATGTGCAAATTTTGCGAGCACCGTATTGCCGTTTGGGACGATCGTTGAAAGGCCCGCTGCCGTAATGCAGATCGCAATGAGTGCGACGGAGGGGGTTGAGGCGAAAGAAAGCAAAAAGGCGCCAAATGCTCCAAATAATCCTGAGTATAAAACCAATTTTTCAGGGCCAATGATCTGGACAATTTTTTGCGCACTAAATCTGGAAATCGCCATCATTAAACCAAAGGCAAAAGGTGCGACGCTGCCTTTGCCTGCTGCGACTTCAAGGACGTCTTCAAAGAAAAGAGCGGTCCATGTCTCTAGGGCATTTTCGCCAATAAAAGCAGCGAAAAAGATCAAGGCAGTCGCAAAAATAGGGATCCAAGGCAGTCTTGTATTTGTTGGAGGTGTGTCTTCTGTTGCTGGGCTGATCTCTTCTTTTGAGCGAATAATAAAGATACACAGAATGCAAATGATAAGAGCCGATAGAAGCGCAATATAGAAAGGCGAAAAGCCATTTGTTCGGAAAAATCCGCAATAGATTGCAGAAAACGCGAAGCTCAGCGAGAAAATCCCGTGATTGAAGTTCATAAGGGGTTTGTTGGTTTCGATTTCGAGATTTGCAATTTTGATATTGGTAATAATATCAAGGAGTGCGAGCGATATCCCCATACAAAAAAGCGCAGCGCCCAAGGACCAAAAGCCAGATGCGAGACCAGGGAGGGTCATGCTTAGAGCTGTACAAATGGCGAGCAGGATCGGGGAATTGGCTTTGAGAGTTGATATGGCGCGTGGGGCAATATACATCGCAATCAAACCACCGGCTGCCGCGAATAAAATAACGAGCCCTAATGTCGCTTCATCGAGATTGGTTTGCGCTTTAAGATCAGGGATGAGGGCGGCTAAATACCCCCAAGAAATGCCAACAGTTGCCAAAGAAGGCGCGGTTAGGCGGGAGGCTTTGAGGGTGCTCAGCATAAATGGGCTTTCAGAAGGCATAGGGTTGTAAGGATATCATCCGCAGAGCTTAAAGATATTTTTTTAAAGTTGTCTAGGGCAATTGTCATGAGGGGGCATCAAGGTCTTTTATCCTTAATGGCAAAGGTTTTTAGCTTAGAGAGGTTATTATCTCTTTCCTTTGAGAAGATTTTCAAATATACGCGCGAAAGTCGAAACGCAGAACGACAGCCTTGGAGGCGTTCTGCACCTATTTGGAGAATTAAAATGGCAAAAGAACTTCCTGATCTTATCGCCTCAGCACGCACGGGGACAGGCAAGGGCGCCGCTCGTCAAGCGCGTCGCGAAGGCCTTGTACCTGGTGTTGTTTATGGTGGCGATGCAGAACCGCTCGCAATCAACATCCCTTTCAACGTATTGTTGAAAAAGCTCAAAGCGGGTCGTTTCCTTTCAACGCTTTTCAACCTCAAAGTTGAAGGCCAAGATGATGTTCGTGTGATCTGCCGTGGCGTTCAGCGCGATGTTGTAAAAGATCTTCCAACTCACGTTGATTTCATGCGTCTACGCCGCACATCTAAAGTTGCACTCTTTATCCCAGTGGAAATCGTTGGTGAAGAAGTTGCTCCTGGCATCAAAAAGGGCGGTACAATCACAACTGTACGTCCAGAAGTTGAACTTGTTGTAACAGCTGGTGACATTCCTGAGAAAATCACACTTGATATTTCTGAAGGTCAAATCGGCGATGTGTTCAACATCTCTGCTGTGACGCTTCCTGAAGGCACAAAGCCAGTTATCGATCGTGATTTCGTAATCGCGAACATCACTGCACCTGCAGGCATCGGCGCAGCTGCTGATGATGAAGAAGAAGAAGCTTCAGAAGAGTAAGCCTCGCTTACAATTTATGAATTTAACGCGGAAAGGGCTTCCCTTTCCGCGTTTTTCTTTGTCTAAACGTATAAAATAATTTCTTTAATATAGGTTGATTATGCAGCTTTTCGTCGGTCTTGGAAATCCTGGAGCTAAATATGAAAAAAATCGCCATAACATTGGCTTTATGGCGCTAGATGAAATCGCGGCGGATCATGGTTTTGCACCGTGGCGTACTAAGTTTCAGGGGCTTTTATGTGAAGGCAACTTGGGGAATGAGAAAGTTGTTTTACTGAAGCCGACAACTTTCATGAACCTCTCGGGGCAAGCTGTTGGTGAAGCGATGCGTTTTTATAAATTGGCGCCGAGCGATGTGACGGTTTTTCATGATGAGCTTGATTTGGCACCATCCAAGCTGCGCGTCAAAACGGGCGGTGGGCATGCAGGCCATAATGGTCTGCGGTCTATGCATGATCATATTGGCGCAGATTATCATCGTGTGCGGATGGGGATTGGTCACCCTGGTCATAAAGACCGTGTTTCTGGCTATGTGCTTTCCAATTTTAATAAATCCGACCAAGATTGGTTAGCGGATGTGCTGCGCGGATGTTCGGATGGCGCCCCTTTTTTAGCGCAAGGCAATACGGCGAAATTTTCGAATGCGGTTGCTTTGCGAACATCTCCGCCGCGATCTGGCACAGGGAAAGGTGCAGGCACAGGCAAAGGTGCAGGGGCAGGCGCTAAGGCAGAGGCTGGGGCAGGGAAGCAGGCGAATAAGGCTGCCAAGCAACCTGAAAAAATGGCTGAAAGTGGCGCTGTGGCGGCGAAAGACGCCAATAGCTCACCAGAAAAAGATACGCGCTCGGCTTTGGAAAAGTTACGCGATAAGTTCAGATCGTAATATCCGACTTAGATCTCACCTTGCAAAGTGAGAGTCAAAAAAAGGTTGGCGATTGGATGAATGCTGATAGAGTGAAATCTAAAGAAATACATAAGCTGGATTTATGCCAAATAAGGGTGATGAATTGCGTTTTGGAAAGTTAAAAGCGGCCTTGCCATTTGCAGTGTCCATCGGGATTGTGCCTTTGCTATGGTTGGGGGCGGTCTTTGGCGGTCTCTTTTCTATCCTGCCTCCACTCTATGCTTGGTATGTATTTGCAGCCTTGGATGCGGCATTGGGGCTCAACCAAAATAATGCAGACCTACGCACGTCGGAAAAAGATCTGATTTGGCATCGCTTGATTGTGATGATGTGGTTTCCCTTACAAGCGCTCAATATCTTTGGTTTGATTTATTTTGTTACCCATACAAATCATTTGTCTGGCAGTGAAATTTTGGCTCTATTCTTTAGTTTAGGGATTGCCACAGGGACAGTGGGCATCACATATGCGCATGAGCTCATGCATCAGAGAAATCAAACTGAGCGCTGGCTCGGGGATCTCCTGCTGGCTTCCGTCTTATATTCTCACTTTAGATCAGAGCATTTATTGGTTCACCACAAGCATGTCGCGACGCCAAGAGATTCTGTAACGGCTCTTTATAATGAAGGGTTTTATCGTTATTTTATCAGAGTTTTATGCGAGTGCCCCCACTCATCATGGCAAGCTGAGGCGAAACTCTTAGCGCGAAAATCTCGCTCGGCATGGCACCCCTCCAATCCGTTTTTTTTATATTGGATTTTGCAGCTCTGCATGTTGATCTTAGCGTGTCTTTTGGGCGGTGCTTTGGGGTTCTTCTTGTTTATCTTTCAGTCATTCGTTGCAATTTGGCAGCTTGAAGTGACAAATTATATTGAACATTATGGTTTGACGCGGCGTCATATGGGCAATGGAAAATATGAGCATGTGAAACCACATCACAGTTGGAATGCTGCCCATAAGGCGACAAATTGGCTATTGATCAATTTGCAGCGCCATTCAGATCATCATTATAAACCCTCGCGACGTTTTCCATTGTTGCAAAATTATGATGAGAATGAGGCCCCGCAATTGCCTTATGGATATACGCTTATGGCGATGGCCGCTATGGTGCCTCCGATTTGGCGCCGGATGATGAACAAGCGTGTGAAAGCTTGGCGTAAAAATTTTTACCCTGATATTAAGACTTTTGAAGAGTGGGAGCCTTACAAGAAAGGCACCAATCCTTTGCCGCCATTATGAAGGGCGCTAGAGGGGAATGTAAATGAGTGTAGATCGAGTGAGGAGGATCTTCGTATGAATTTGGATTTTAGTGGATCAAAACAGCGCGATGCGATTGAAGCTGAAATGCCGTGGGACGAAAGATCGCTCTCTGTAACGATCTATGAGCGTCTTGCGAAAACGGCTCATGAATTTTCAGAGCGCCCCGCATTTTCTTACCAAATCACCTCAGGTGTAAAAGATAAATCGGTGACGCTCAATTGGGCGGATACGCTTATGCAAGTCACGCGTGCGGCGAATATGTTTCGAGCGCATGGGATCAGCGAAAATGATGTTGTTGCTTATGTATTGCCCAATTGCCACGAAACAGTTTTCACGCTGTTGGGCGGGATGATTTCGGGCATTGTCAATCCGATCAACCCTCTCTTAGAGGCGAAGCAAATCGCGGGAATTTTGCGTGAGACGGGGGCAAAAGCTGTTGTCACACTGCGCGCATTTCCAAAATCCGATATTGCGCAAAAAGTCGCAGAGGCGGTCAAAGAAGCGCCTGATGTACAAAATGTATTTGAGATTGATCTCCTGCCGTATTTGACGCCGCCTAAATCATGGATCGTGCCGCTCATACGCCCTAAAAACCCTGCATCTCAATCGCATCACGCTGTTGTGAAAAACTTCAATCAAGAGCTCGCAAAACATCCCGGCGATGCGCTGACTTTTGAAGATATACAAAAAGACCGCGTCACCGCATATTTTCACACAGGCGGGACAACAGGAACGCCCAAGGTTGCCCAGCACCGCGCTTCTGGCATGATGTATAATGGCTGGCTGGGTGCTAATTTGCTTTTTGATGAACATGATAATGTGATGTGCCCCTTGCCCATGTTCCACGTGTTTGCATGCCAAGTTATCATGATGTCACAGCTCGCATCCGGTGCACATGGTGTTTATCCAACGCCTGCGGGATACCGCGGGGAGGGTGTTTTTGATAACTTCTGGAAGCTTTGTGAGCGCTATAAAATCAGCTTCGTTATCGGCGTGCCAACGGCTTTTTCTGCCTTGATGCAACGCCCTGTAGATGCGGATATCTCTTCGGTGAAAATGGCCTTCTCTGGTTCCTCACCACTGCCTGTAGAATTGTATAAGAAATTTGAGCAAACCTCAGGTGTTGAGATTGTTGAAGGTTATGGGCTAACAGAAGCCACTTGCCTTGTATCTTGCAACCCTATCGGGGGAGAGAAGAAGATCGGATCCGTTGGGATCATGTTCCCATATACTGATGTGAAGATCCTCCTTGATACTGCAGAAGGGCCAAAAGAATGCGGCATGGATGAGGTTGGTGAGATTTGCATCAATAGCCCCGGCGTTTATGAAGGTGCGACTTATACAGAAGAAGAGAAAAACAAAGATTTATACCACTTTGATTGCTACCTTCGGACAGGGGATTTGGGGCGCATCGATCCTGATGGCTACCTATGGATTACAGGGCGTGCGAAAGATCTGATTATTCGAGGCGGTCATAATATTGATCCGGCTGCGATTGAAGAAGTGTTGGCCGGCCATGAAGCCGTTGCGATGGCTGGTGCCATTGGCCAGCCTTGCGCGCACTCTGGCGAGCTGCCTTGCGCTTATGTGGAGCTTGTAAAAGATGCTGAGGTGAGTGAGGAGGAGCTCATGCAATATGCGCGTGATCATATTTCAGAGCGTGCGGCAATTCCGAAATATCTCGAAATCATGACCGAGCTTCCAAAAACGGCCGTTGGCAAGATATTTAAACCTGATTTGCGCAAATCAGCCATCATGCGCGTTTATAACCGTGAGCTTGAACAGGCAGGGCTAAATGGGCGCGTCTTTGGCGTTGTCGATGATAAAAGGCGTGGTCTTGTCGCGCAGATTGATCCTTCAGCCAAAGATGAAGAAGAGAATATTCGAATACTCCTTGGTAAGCACACAAGACCATGGGAATGGGCAGAAGAGTGAAGCGATCAAAGGAGCTAAATCTAGGCTCAGGACTCATAACCAGAATAACACAGTTGCGGCGAGGGCTATTGCGGATCTGAATACGTTAGGACATCGATCATAGCGGGTTGCAACGCGTCGCCAATCTTTGAGCTTTCCGAACATCCGCTCTATACGATTTCGCCGTTTGTATCGACGCTTATCATATTTCACAGGTCTCTTGCGTGATTTTCGGCCTGGAATGCAAGGTTTTATATCCATATCTAACAATGCCTTAGGCTCAGGACCCATTAATTTCTTGTAGTTTGGTCTATGCTGTGATGCACGTTTCCTAATTTATAGGAGGCATTGATGAGTAATCTTTACTGGCTAAGCGAAGCGCAGATGGATCGACTGCGACCTTATTTTCCACAGAGCCGTGGGCGGGCGCGAGTTGACG
>CALLMA010000104.1 GCA_938008015.1 uncultured Celeribacter sp. | reverse complement strand
TTATTATATCACCATCTTGAACAACATGGTTTGACGCAATACTGGATAAAAAAATAGTACTCATAAAGCAAATTCCTAATTAACATAAGTATTTACGCAGGAATTTTCTACAAAGACAAACAATATTGTACGGTTCAGCAGTCATAAAAGTATTTCAACCCTTAAGTGTTGCCATAAAAATACAGATTTCTTAAGAGTGTGTCCGTATTGCACACCAAAATGCGCAGAAAGCGTTAAATAGTCGACGCATTAGCTCAGCATATCCTACTCCAGAAAGCTTTTCACGAATCACATATATGAGAGAAAAAAGCCCCCGCGGTCCTCTATGTGCTCGCTGGCAAATGGAGGTAATCCTCGCCTTCTATGGCTCGTTTTTTTGTTTTCAGCCCAACAATCACCTCACAAGGCAGTTTGTTCTTGCACATTGAAAGAAAAAAATGCATACGAAGCCCGATAAAGACAACTGAGTCTAAAAATATGACTGGAGGCGCATTGGCGCTTTCGAAGAAAACATGAGGATAAGCCAATGTCTCGCCGCTGTGAATTGACTGGTAAAGGACCAATGACTGGCAACAACGTCAGCCACGCTAAAAACAGAACCCGTCGTCGTTTCTTGCCAAACCTTAACGACGCAACGCTTCTTTCAGAAGCTCTCGGACGTTCGTTCAAATTGCGCATCTCTGCTGCAGCGCTTCGCTCAGTTGATCACCGTGGTGGTCTTGATGAATATCTTGCAAAAGCAAAAGATACAGAGCTTTCAGAAAACGCTCTTAAAATCAAAAAAGATATCGCAAAAGCTCAAGCAGCTGCATAAGCGCTTGAGTTAAGCACCTTGCGTGCTTGAAAATCTATCAGCACTCAGGGAACATATCTCATGTTTCTGGGTGCTTTTTCTTTTTGACCTACTGAATATATGACCTGGAGCGTTGTTAAATACTATGTTCACCGTATGCGCACTTTATCATTTCACTCGCTTTGAAGACCACAAATCCTTCCAAAAGCCCCTCCAAGACTTATGCGAAAATGAAGGCATCACGGGATCTCTTTTGCTCGCTCAAGAGGGAATCAATGGCACAGTTGCAGGACCAACGCGCGCGAGCATCGATAGGTTGATCGCCTTTATCAACAATATGCCTGGCTGTTCAGACTTCGAATACAAGCTTTCAACAGCCCAAGAGCAGCCGTTTTTGCGCGCCAAGGTGAAGCTCAAAAAAGAAATCGTCACAATGGGCCAGCCAGACGTCGACCCTAAAGCCCGCGTGGGCCATTACTGCACGCCAGAAGAATGGAACGAGCTTATTTCTTCTGATGACGTTGCCGTCATTGATACGCGCAATGATTACGAAGTCGCAATTGGCACATTTAAAGGCGCAATCGACCCGAAAACAGCAACATTCAGAGACTTTCCACAATGGTGGGAAGAAAACAAAGCGCGTTTTCATAACAAAAAAGTCGCAATGTTTTGCACAGGCGGCATCCGCTGTGAAAAATCAACGAATTATCTTTTGGGTCAAGGCGTCGAGGATGTTTATCACCTCAAAGGCGGTATTTTGAAATACCTAGAGGAAGTACCAAAGGAAGAAAGCTTGTGGGATGGCGACTGCTTTGTCTTCGATCAACGCGTCTCCATTGGCCATGGATTAGAAGAGGGCCCGCATGATTTATGCCACGCATGCCGCCGCCCAATTGTACCAGAAGATAAAAAGAAGCCTCAATTTGAACAGGGCGTTTCCTGCCATCAATGCATTGATCAATATGATGAAGCACGCAAGGAGCGCTTTCGCGAGCGCCAAAAGCAAATTTCTCTCGCAAAAGCACGCGGCGAACTTCATATTGGACGCTAAGTTCAATTTCTAAGTTTATATTTTCAGCACATCCCCTCAATAATCGTGCTGAAAATATACCATGCAGCATATTTCATATAAAATCCTTTCATAAGGCAGATAATATCTCGTATCTGTAGTGTGAGCTAAATTGTGGGAGGCACGACTATGAGCAAAGCCTTAATTGTTGTCGATGTTCAAAATGATTTTTGTCCCGGCGGCGCACTTGCAGTCGATAAAGGCGATGAAATCGTTGAAGGCATCAATAGATTTATCAAGTGCTTTGACACCGTCATCCTCACTCAAGATTGGCATCCTCAAGGCCATAGTTCCTTCGCATCCAGCCACGACAGTGATCCATTTACACTCATTGAGATGGATTATGGCCCGCAGGTGCTTTGGCCAGATCATTGCATCCAAGGCACAAAAGGCGCTCAATTTCACCCCCAACTCAATACAAATGGCGATTTGATAATTCGCAAAGGCTTCAACCCAAAGATTGATAGTTATTCAGCATTTTTTGAAAACGATCGCAAAACGCCCACAGGCCTCAAAGGCTATCTCGACACGAGAGGCATAAACGACGTCCATATTGTTGGCCTCGCCCTTGATTATTGCGTGAGTTATTCGGCCATTGATGCTGCCAAGCTAGGCTTTAAAACCACCGTCCATCAAAATCTATGCCGCGCCATTGATATGGATGGTTCATTGAAGCAAGCTCAGCTCAAAATGGAAAGCGCGGGCGTAATTCTCATTTGATTCCCCTCGCTTTTTTGTGCATTGATACACATAAGTCTAAGATGGGTGAGCATTAAAGGGGTCCCAAAATGGTCGATATCGCAACGCGCGTTCATAACCACAAGTGGAAAATAGATCCAATTGTCCGCTCGCTCATCGATACGGATTTTTACAAACTTTTGATGTGCCAATCTGTTTTTCGCAACAAGCGCGACACGAGAGTGACCTTTTCTCTCATCAATCGCTCAAAACACATCAAATTAGCTGAATTGGTTGATGAAGGCGAACTCAGAGAGCAACTAGATCACGTGCGCACCCTCTCGCTCTCTCGAGGGGAAAGCACTTGGTTGCGCGGAAATACATTTTACGGCAAGCGCCAAATGTTCCGCCCTGATTTCATGGAATGGTTCGAGAACCTTCGCCTGCCCCCCTATCATCTCGTCAGAAAAGATGGCCAATATGAGCTGACATTTGAAGGCACATGGCCTGAGGTCATGCTGTGGGAAATCCCTGCTCTCGCCATCTTAATGGAATTGCGTTCTCGCGCGGTTTTAAACACGATGGGTAAATTTGAACTTGAAGTCCTCTATGCGCGCGCGAAAACAAAAGTATGGGAAAAGATTCAGAAATTGAACGAGCTGCCAGATCTGCGCCTTGCTGATTTTGGCACACGCCGCCGCCATAGCTTTCTTTGGCAAGACTGGTGCGCACAGGCACTCAGTGAAGGGCTGGGGTCAAAATTTGTCGGAACATCGAATTGTAAAATCGCTATGAAGCGCGATTTTGAAGCTGTTGGCACCAATGCACATGAATTGCCGATGGTCTATAGCGCCCTTGCTGCCAATGATGAAGAACTGGCCCAAGCGCCTTATAAGGTGCTTGAAGATTGGCAAGAGGAGCATGAGGGCAACCTGCGCATCATTTTGCCAGATACATATGGAACCAAAGGTTTTCTAGAGCGCGCTCCAGATTGGCTGGCAAGTTGGACGGGTATCCGAGTTGACTCAGGCGATCCTGCAACAGGCGCACAAACGGCGATTGATTGGTGGAAAAGCAATGGCGAAGACCCCATGAAAAAGCTAGTGATCTTCTCAGACGGCCTCAATGAAGAAAAAATTCAGAAGCTTTATCATCAATTTGCCAATCAAACACGCATATCATTTGGCTGGGGCACATTGCTCACAAATGATTTCATCGGTCTTGTGAAAGACGACGCACTCGCCCCCTTCTCGCTTGTCTGCAAAGCAATCGAAGCAGATGGCAAACCAACGGTGAAACTATCGGACAACCCAAATAAATCTATGGGCCCCGAAAAAGAAGTGGCGCGCTATAAGCGCGTGTTTAAAATCGGCGAACAAGACAAGATTGATGTGGTCGTTTAACCCATAGATTAATTTCTAAACAAGCTTAATGTTCACAGGTCTCAGCCCGCAGATTATCGCAGGCTGAGGTTTATACATAAAGATTAGCCAGCGTTAAACACCGGCAAAATATCTCCCGCCTCTGGCCTTGCTTCCCAAACAGCACGCGCAATCGCACGAGAGAGGCACATCGCCGCCACATGCCCGAGTTCACCAATATCACAGGGTTCCTTTTCTCCCGTCGATGCCGCAAAGACAAGATCACCATCAAAAGGTGAGTGCGCAGGCCAGATCGCGCGCCCCAATCCATCTTGCGCCATAATCGCCAAACGTTTGCATTGAGATTTCGTCAGCCTCGCATCGGTCGCCACAATCGCAATTGTTGTATTGCTGATCGGCGAACGATCTGCGCCCGCAGCCATCTGCATCATTTTTTCAACTTTCTTGCTGGGTCTCAAGCGACAGCCCAGCGCCTTAGGATCAGGCCCAAGCCCCCCAAATTCAGCACCCATCTCAAAAGGGGAGGCATAAAAATGCCCCTCTTGTGAAACAACATCCCCTATCGGATTAGCAGCCACCAAAGCGCCAACGACACAGCCATTTGGTAAAACCAAAGACGCCGATCCAACTCCCCCTTTATAGCTTCCCGTGAGAGCTCCTTTTCCAGCGCCATGTGAGCCTAGGTGAAAATCGAGCGCGGCATTTTCTAAAGCCTGACGCCCCAGATCTCGATATGGGTTATCACGCCAATTCTTATCACCTCCATTGAGGAGATCGAATAATATAGCCCCTGGCACGATCGGAATGGTCGCAGGTCCGAGTTGAAACCCGCGCCCCATCGCTCGCAAACCTTCCGCGACGCCGGAAGGCGCATCAAGGCCAAAAGCCGAACCGCCTGAAAGCACCAGCGCATCCACTTCTTCCACCGTATACTTCGGATCAAGCAGCTCTGTTTCGCGTGTCCCGGGCGCCCCTCCCATGACATCCACAGAGGCCATGAAAGCTTTTTCTCCAACTAAAACAGTAGTGCCCGATTTGAGCGCATCATCATCTGCATGGCCCACACGCAGCCCACTTACATCCGTAATTAAGTTGCGCGGGCCTGTTTTAAGTGCCACCATTGTGAGCTCCTAGATACAACGTCCGCCATCGACTTCCATCGCAACGCCTGTAATCATGCTTGCCTCATCAGAGCAAAGAAATGCAGCCGCATTGCCCATATCTTCTGGCGTGGAGAAGCGGCCAATCGGAATAGTGGATACGAATTTTTCGCGAACTTCTGGTGTATCCTCTCCCATGAACGACTTCAACAAAGGCGTCTCACCCGCAACAGGGTTGATCGCATTCACGCGAATTCCTGCTGGTGCAAGCTCAATCGCCATGGCTTTGGTTGCCGTGATCATCCAGCCCTTTGAAGCATTATACCAAGACAGGCGCGGACGCGGGCTAACTCCCGCCGTTGATGCAACATTTAAAATAACACCCGCCCCCTGCGACTTCATAATCGGGACAATATGTTTGGCGCTCAGGTACACAGATTTTGCATTTACATTTAGTACTCGATCAAAATCTTCTTCGCTGATCTCTTCCATGGCTGCTGGAAGATGCGTGATCCCTGCATTATTGACCAAAATATCGATGCATCCCATTTTCTCTTGCGCCGTTTTTGCAAGGGCGGCCACATCTAAATCTTTAGCAACATCACATGCCGTCCCAAAGGCGCCCAACTTAGCGGCCGCCTCATGAGCTGCGTCTTTATTAATATCCGCAATGAGGACTTGAGCCCCTTCATTTATAAACTTCTCGGCAATGCCATATCCAAAGCCTGACGCACCGCCCGTTACAATTGCTTTTTTTCCTGCAAGTCTCATTCTCTTCACTTCCTCAAATCTCTTAATCGTGCTTTGCTGCCACAGTTTTTAAAGTTGAAAACCCATAAAGCGCTTCAAAGCCTTTTTCGCGCCCATGGCCTGACTTGCCTGTGCCGCCAAACGGCAGCTCAACGCCACCACCTGCACCATAGTTATTTATGAAAACCTGCCCAGCGCGAAGCTTCTTTGCAAGCCGCATTTGGCGCGCGCCATGCTCTGTCCAAACAGATGCAACAAGCCCGAACTCCGTACCATTTGCGATGCGCACGGCATCTTCTTCATCTTCAAAGGGTATGATGACCTGAACCGGCCCGAAAATCTCATTTTGCGCAAGCGCATGCTCTGGATTGACTGGGGCAAAGAGGGTTGGTGCAACATAATGCCCAGCCTCAGGGGCCCCATCCATGATCTGACCTTCGGCAACTTTTTCTAGATCCGCGCCTGCAGTCAAAAACCCTTCAACGATTTCTTTCTGGCGAGCAGAAATCAATGGACCCACATTCAAATCATTGAGCGCGGGGCCAACTCTTAAGGCATTATATGCATCCGCCATCTTCATTCGCACTTCATCAAAGCGTGATTTATGCACAAGAATGCGCGAAGAAGCAGAGCAGGTTTGCCCTGCATTTTGGATGCCGGCATTGATTAAAAAAGGGAGGGCGGCGTCAAGGTCTGCATCATTAAACACAATTTGGGGGGATTTGCCGCCCAGCTCTAGCGTGACGGGGGTCATGTTTTCCCCTGCTGTGGCTTGAACGATTTTGCCCACCTC
>CALLMA010000103.1 GCA_938008015.1 uncultured Celeribacter sp. | reverse complement strand
ATCAATGCAACACCTGATTTAGACGCTTTAAGGGATTGTGATCTCATCGTTGAGGCTGTGTTTGAAGATGCAGGCGTAAAAGCGGAGATGACACGCAAAATCGAGCAAGTTGTAAGCTCTGAGTGCATCATCGCATCGAATACGTCAACATTGCCGATCACTGAGTTAGCCAAAGCCTCCTCTCGACCAGAGCAATTCATCGGGATTCATTTCTTCTCTCCCGTTGATAAAATGCTCCTTGTTGAGATCATCAAAGGCAAGAAAACAGGCGAGCGCGCACTCGCAAAAGCGCTCGATTTTGTACGCCAAATCCGCAAGACGCCAATCGCCGTCAATGATGCCCGCTTCTTTTATGCCAATCGCTGCATTCTCCCCTATATCAATGAAGGCATTCGCATGGCAGCCGAAGGCGTTGAACTTGCGAGCATCGAGAACGCTGCAAAAATGCTCGGTTTCCCTTTAGGCCCACTTCAACTCGTTGATGAAATTTCAATTGAGCTTGGGATTAAGATTGCACGCGCAACTAAAGCAGCGATGGGCGACGCCTATCCGGATGGTGAAGTTGATGACGTTATTTTTTGGATGGAAGAGCAAGAAAGATTAGGAAAAAAGACCTCAGCAGGATTTTACGATTACGATCCAAAGGGCAAACGCGGGTTATTATGGCGCGGATTTAATGAAAAATTCGCACGCCGTGACGAACAGCCCGATTTCACCACAATTCAACAGCGTTTGATGATGTCACAGGTTCTTGAAGCGGTGCGATCAGTTGAAGAAAATGTTCTGACAGATATCCGCGAAGGCGATGTTGGCGCGATTTTAGGCTGGGGGTTTGCACCTTGGTCTGGCGGGCCATTCTCATGGCTGGATATGATCGGAGCCGAACAAGCTGTAGAAATTTGTGACAATTTGCATCAAGAGCACGGAGATCGTTTCAAAACGTCTGATATTTTGCGCGACATTGCTCAAAAGGGTGATAGTTTTTATACCCGATTTGCAAAATAAAATACGACAATAAAAAAGGGCCTCAATGCGAGGCCCTTTCCTTTTAGATAGAATAGAAAAGCGCTTAGTTGCGCTCTTTATCAACCATTTTACCAGCAGAAATCCATGGCATCATGCCGCGAAGTTTCGCGCCTGTTGCTTCAATTTCATGCTCATCATTTGCACGACGTGATGCTTTGATTGTTGGCTGACCAACAGCATTTTCAAGCATGAAGTCACGAACGAATTTACCAGATTGGATATCTGAAAGAACGTCTTTCATGCGTGCTTTTGTTTCATCGTAGTTCAAGATGCGTGGGCCAGTCACATATTGACCGTATTCAGCAGTGTTTGAGATGGAGTAATCCATGTTTGCAATGCCGCCTTCATAGATCAAGTCTACGATCAACTTAACTTCGTGCAAGCACTCAAAATACGCCATTTCTGGGGCATAACCAGCTTCAACAAGTGTTTCAAAGCCACAACGGATAAGCTCAACAAGGCCACCACATAGAACAGCCTGCTCACCAAAGAGATCTGTCTCACACTCTTCGCGGAAGTTTGTTTCGATGATGCCTGAGCGACCGCCACCAATTGCAGAGCAATAAGAAAGACCGATTTCAAGCGCTTTGCCAGTTGCATCTGTATCAACTGCAACAAGGCAAGGCACGCCGCCGCCTTTTGTGTATTCGCCGCGCACTGTGTGACCAGGGCCTTTTGGCGCCATCATGATCACATCCACGCCTTCTTTTGGTTCGATAAGGCCGAAGTGCACATTCAAACCGTGCGCAAATGCAATCGCAGCGCCTGGTTTAATGTTGTCGTGAACGTATTTTTTATATGTTTCAGCCTGAAGCTCATCGGGCATTGTGAACATGATCACATCACACCAAGCCGCAGCTTCTGCGACACCCATAACTTTAAGGCCTTCACCTTCAGCTTTTTTTGCAGAAGCTGAGCCTTCACGAAGCGCAACAACAAGGTTTTTCGCGCCAGAATCACGCAAGTTGAGCGCATGTGCGTGCCCTTGTGAACCATAGCCCAAAATAGCTACTTTTTTCTCTTTAATCAGATTTACATCGCAATCACGATCATAATAAACGCGCATATCAAACGTTCCTTATTTATACGGTTATACTCATAGCCCTCAAATCAGGCCGGCTTTCAACTTCATAAAATACTTGTTTTTTTCAGATATTCTAGATTTAAAAAGATCATTATTCACATAAATATAGTATATTCTATTCTCATAAATAGTATGATATAGAATATTCATGCATATTAACGATACTGATCGCCGCATTTTGCGCTATATACAAGCAGACCCACATAGCCCCGTAAGCGAATTAGCGGACCGCGCAGGCCTTACCCCTGCCCTTTTCGCCCGCCGTTTAGAGCGCATGAGGGAGGCCGGAATTCTAAAAGCCATTCGGGAAGAAATAAATTGGCCTGCCCTTGGTTATGAGGTTGAAGTGTCACTGCGCTTCAATCTCGATAAAACAGCCCCGCGTGCATTCGATGATTTTATTGAAGCTGCCAGAAATGTGCCAGAAGTGATCTCGATTGGGACATTTCTAGGACAAGTCGATGTAAGATTACAAATCATTGCAAAAGATATGAGTGATTATCAACGCATCTACCGCGAGCATATCCTTCCCCTTCCCCATATTGCGGATATCGAAGCACTCATGCTTGTCGCACCCATTCAGGAAAGATCAGCGGTACCAATATGAAGATTGAACTCGATGAAATCGACCGCGAGATAATCAAGTCTCTCTCAGAAGATGCTAATCTATCTGCGGGTGCGATTGGGCGCAGATTGGGCCTCAGCCAACCCGCGGCTTGGCGACGCATCAAGCGCATTAGAGATGGTGGTATTTTCAAAGAACGCCGCGTTGACCTCGATCTCAATCAACTGGGATTTGGCGTGACTGTTTTACTTGGTATTAAACTTGGCAGCAAAGGCCGCGTCGCGCTCGAAGAATTTGAGCGCGCTGTTTGCGCGATACCTGAAGTACAAACCGTACAGCATGTTCTCGGCCTCTATGACTACCGCGTCAAAATAGTCGCCCGAGATATCTCAGATTTCGAACGCATTTTAAGGCGCAGAATCATGACACTCCCAGGTGCTGGGAATGTCGAATCTAATGTACTGCTCAGCGAAGAACTGAGGCCGGGGCCACTTTAAAGCACTTACGCGTTTAAAATTCTGCTCACCATTTCTCTCGTATCAGAGGACAATCCTTCAGCAGCCAATATTTTTTCAAGCTGTGCTTTAACGATTGCCTGACGCCCTTCATCGTAGCGCTTCCATGTTTCAAAGCAGCCTGAAAGGCGGGCGGTCGTTTGGGGGTTGATTTTATCAAGAATTATAAGCTGATCGACCATGAGTTTATATGTCTCACCTGAGGCTTGATGAAAACCAGCGTGATTGTTGCTCAAAGCGCTGAAAACAGATCGAACGCGATTGGGGTTTTTATTGGTGAAGAGTGGATGTTTGATGAGGTTCTTCACCAAATTGACAATCTTTGAGGGGCTCGCAAAAGCAACTTGCATTGAGAACCAGCTATCCATCACGAGACGGTCTTCTTTCCATTGCTGTTCAAAAGCTTGGAGTTCCTCTTGCCCGAGGCCCGCCGCAAGGAGCGCCTTTAACGCCCCGCTTTGCTCTGTCATATTATCGGCAGCCTCAAAGAGTGCTTTGGCCGCAGATCCTTGATCTTGGAGTGTGAGCAATGAGAGCAGTGCGAGGCGCAAA
>CALLMA010000102.1 GCA_938008015.1 uncultured Celeribacter sp. | reverse complement strand
AAATGAATCGCTTGATGCGCCAGAAGTCGCGCCCATATGAATGCTGCCAGCTGTATCTGGAATAATGATTTCGCCTTCTTCACTGCCAGCGAGACTATTTCCATCGTCATCAAGCAAATCAATTTTGCCCGTCATGATAAGATCAAGCTGCTCAAGAGCATGCTGATAGCGCTCTTCCACAAGCTCTGAGGCATCATGCTTTTGTGCAGCCTTATTGCGTAAGCGGTAACGCGCAATATCGCCTGCAAACCCTGCAAGCAACGCTGGCATCGCTGTGATATCAAGACCTTTTAAGCCGGGATAACGGCGCAATACGCGCGCATTGATCATATCACGTGCAAAATCAAGCGCCGCTTGAACCCGCACCATATCAATTTGCGCTCCCTCCGCACTATTGTGCTTGCCATCAGAGGCAATTTGCTTAATCTCAGCCTCACTAAAACGCGAGATAAGCCCTTGGGTATCAAGATATTCAACCATTCACTTAGTCCGCACTCACAAACATGACTTTATGTAGCTGAAGTTTGAGCTCTTCATCTCGTGTCTCAGAAAAATCAGGCAAATCATTTTCAGCAAAATGAGCGCAAAGCGTGTCAATCAGGTCTTCACGCGAAAGCGCCGTGATCTCCTCATCAAGTCCCTTTAAAACAGCATCAATTTTTGACGCGATAGAGGCTTTTGTATCACTCTCCCCCACATCAACCCCCATTGAGATCGCCAGCGCCGTAAGCTCAGCTTTGTTAAGCTTATCGATCGATTTAAAGCTTGCAGATGGCTGTTGGCTTTTCTCTTCTTGCGTCACTTTGGGTGCACCAAGAATGGCAGTGGCTGGAATAAGCGCCAATTCTTCAGCGCTTAAACAAGATAGATCATCACCTGCTTTGAATTTTTTGCCTGATACGGTAATGCGATGTGCAGCTTTCATGATCTCATCCCCCTCACAGACCAATGCCCGCAGGATTTTTAAAGATAAAGCCAGCATCCGCACAGGTGAGCTGCGGCGCTTCTTCCATATTCAGAGGGTGAATCCAGCTATCACAGCTCTCATCAAAATGTCCCTTGCGCACAAATGTGCCTTTATCCAACTCGTAAGTGTAGCCAAAAGCAGGGCGCAGATAGTTTTGGTTATTCATAGGAGAATAGCTCAAAATAGCATCATTGCCCCAAACATCTTGTGCATCAGCATCATCAGGGGCGTCATCCGGAATATAAACAGCTTTACCAACAACCACTTTTTCAAGTTGGAAGTATTTAGCTAACATTTCTTCAGTCACAGACTCAGAAGATGTGTATTTAAACTGCTCTTTGATTTTCGGGTGACAGTTCAAAGCTTCAAACGCGGATGGCGAAAGTGTCAAAAGATTTGGGTCGCGCCCAATACGCTTGCGAATTTGCGATTTCGCTTCTTTGATATCGGCTTCAGGATTCGAACCAGCTTCACTCCAAAGCGATGTGCCGCTCAATGTTTCCTTGTTATTCGCGGCGTATTTAGCTTCATCTAAGAGCAATTCAGCCGCCTCGATTTCACGTGTTAACGAAAGCATTGCGAGCACATTTTCAACGCTTGTCGTTGACATGTTGATCCCTGGGCCCTTCGTAGCTTCTTGCGAAACCTCAATGGGCACAACTGCATCTAAAGCGTGTTGATGAACGCTGACTGGACCAGCATCATAACCGAATTGAATGCGTTCACGCTTCGCACCTGGCGCACGGCGCGTATTGGCCTTGCGAAAGCTTGCTTTATCAAATTTGATAATCTTTGCGCCTCGTGAAGGCACAACCACACGAGGCAAAATAACATGAGAGATAAAATCAGCATTGGTATAGCCAACTGCAAATTTTGTGAGAACTGCATCAACTTGACGCGCTTGAGAAGTATTCATTCCAGGCATAATTGCTCCTATCGAATAAGAATTTGGACAACACCGCCAGCAACCGCATCATGAAGCGCGATCCCGAAAGCATCAGAAGTGGAAGGAGTAGCAAGGCCTTGAGCGTCTGAGACAATCTTGTCGCCCTTAGAGACCGCATCCCCTGTTTTAACATTGAGCACACCAATCGCACCAACCGCGACATCTTGGCCCGCTTTCGCATCAGCTTGCACAACACCCAAAATAGTTGCGCTTGAAACATCACTCTCAGTGGCCTGCGCCCCTGCAAATGTAACGAAATGATAAGCAAGCAGATCAGCGCTTGCTTGTGCTGTGATCGTAAGTGTGGGAATTTGACCGCGCATAATATACTCCTATTTGTGAACTGCATTAACGGCAGTGAGATAATCAACGCCTGGGTTTTTGGACATGTATTCATTCGCGCGCGCATCAAGAGCTGCGCTCTCAGGATCAACATCCGAACCGGCCGTAAATTGATAAAGCCCGCCCTGTGCCTTTGAGGCCTCATTTTCGATATCGCCCGCGTTGCTTTCGCTAAAATCGATTGACTTCGGCAGGCCGTCAAAAATAGCCGATAGAAGATCTGAAGGGCTCGTTTTATCACCGCTTGCAAACTCAAGCGTCTCGTCTTCTACGCCACTCACAAAACTCAAAAGCAATGTTGCTTGCTCTTTTACAGCCGGTGTAAGCTTGCCCTCTTTAATCCAGCCATCAACAGCAAATGCGGCTTCTTTTTGACGCGCCTCTGCTTCGCGTGCTGCCAAGGCCGCCTCTCGCGCCTTAAGCTTTTCATCCGTGATATTACTCATCACGTCATCTCCTTTATTTTTGGAATTTGGGGTGGGTGCGCCGATATCATCGGTGGCGCTCTCTTTTGGGGTGCTGAAAGAAGTCTCTTCAGCTTCATCACTGGATTGCTTTTCTTGCCCGAGCTCCTCAAGCCAGCTCACACGCCAAGAAGGGATAATCGTATCTGCTTTTTCCATGCCCGCTTGCTCAATCAGCCAATCGCGAAACGCTCGAAATAATCCGGACGAAATACGGGCAATTTCTTCATGGCCAGAATACTCAACAATGAGATCATCGCCTTCATCATCTGTGAATTGAACAGGTTGCAACCCACTCACAGCTGGCGCAGCGCCGCCCAAAAAACCCACATGCTTTGGATAATAGTTTCCAGGCTTTGGGTTGGCTGGGTGGTTTGGCGTAAAGAAGCTCATGGAGATTTTGCGGTAACGGCCCTCATCAACCGCATCAACAAAACTCGGCGCGAGCTCATGGAGCTCGGCTTTTAGAGTGCCACCTTCTGAAACGGAAAAGCCTTTCACCCACCCAAAAGCAGGATCATCATGCTTTGGATGACCAACGACAACCGGCGCAGGCGCGCCACCTGCATCATAGCCTTCCGCAATTGCCGTGACATCCTCAGACGAAAACACCGCCTCAGA
>CALLMA010000101.1 GCA_938008015.1 uncultured Celeribacter sp. | reverse complement strand
TGCGCTCTGCTTGGTCTTTTGTCGGCGTTTTGGTGAAGGCGGTATATGTCGTCATGTTAAGGCTCTCCTATCGGCTGACCTCGCATAGCGGTATATGCGCGGCCTCTCAAGCTTCTCTTGCAGAAAATTACTCAACCAATCCTATTGGGCAGCTCACACCAACCCCTCCGATGCCGCAATAGCCATTCGGATTTTTTGCTAAATATTGCTGATGGTAGTCTTCAGCAAAATAATATGGGCCGGCGGGCAATATTTCAGTTGTAATCACACCAAATCCAGCCTGCGTGAGCTTTTCTTGGAATTTTGCTTTAGAGGCTTGTGCCGCTTCTTTCTGCTGTTGTGAATGAAAATACACACCAGAGCGATACTGCGTCCCGCGATCATTGCCTTGGCCCATGCCTTGTGTTGGATCGTGGTTTTCCCAAAAAGCCTTGAGCAATTCTTCAACACTCACAATATGTGGATCGAAAGTAATCTGAACCACTTCATTATGACCGGTTTTCCCAGTGCAAACTTCCTGATAGGTCGGATTTGGCGTATATCCAGCGCTATATCCAACAGATGTATTCACAACGCCTTCTATGGCCCAGAAAATGCGCTCAACTCCCCAAAAACATCCCATCCCAAAAGTGATGACATCATGTTCGTCAGAACGGGGCGCTTTAAGCGGTGTCTCGAACACATGATGCATTTGAGCCGTTGCAATCGGTGTCTCGCGCCCTGCCAATGCATCATCTGCAGAGACAATTTTCATCTTATCGCTATTAAAACCAAACATAAAATTCCCTATCCTTTGATAAGTTTAAAGAAACGCCATTCATTGCCTTTTTGTGGGTGGCGCGGAATAAGCAATGCTAACACCAATGACCCCGCCGCTAATAGGGCCGCCAAGGTGAAAACAAATGAGGGTGAATATGCCCATAAATACCCCAGTGATACAGGTAAGAAAACGGCGGCAATATGGTTGATCGTAAAGGCCACTGCTGCTGTTGGTGCAAAATCTTCTGGATCTGCAATTTTTTGGAAATAGGTCTTCATCGCAAAGGCCAAACCAAAGAGCATATGATCGATAACATAAAGCACACAGGCCACAACCAGCCCCCATCCAAACCAATAAATACCACCATAGGCTAAGAATATAATAATCAAACCGATATATTCAAAAACCAACACAAAGCGCTCGCCTTTAATCGCCAAAACTTTGCCCATCATCGGGGCCACCACCATATTGATGATATAGTTGATCAAAAAGAGCGCCGTAATTTCATGCACCTCAAAGCCAAATTTCTCCACCATCATAAAGGCGGCAAAAACCACAAAGATCTGTCGGCGCGCACCAGCCATGAAAGTTAAAGCATAATAGAGGGAATAGCGTTTTTTGAGGATGATTTTTTTAGATTGCGGATTAGGTGTCTCAAATTTGGGATAGGCAAAATGCGCAAAGAGCGCGATCAAAGCCGTGATACCTCCCGAAGCCAAATAGACAAAGTTATAGCTGAGATCAAAGCTCTTCCATGTCAGCACAAGCACGCCATATGAGAGAAGCGAAGCCGCCGAGCCTGCCGCCACCAAGCGCCCGAGCACAATCGGCGCGCGTTCTTTTGAAAGCCATTGCAGCTGCAAAGATTGGTTCACGGTTTGCAAATAATGAAAGCCAATTGAAGACAACAAAGTGATCATCAAAATGCCGCCAAAGCTTGGAAACCAAGCCGTCACAGCGCTTGCCACGCCTAAAAGCAAAAGCGAGATCACCGCAAGCACCTGCTCGCGCATGATCAGCAAGACAAGCAACACCCCAATCGCGAAAAATCCCGGAATTTCGCGCACCGTATGGAGCCAACCGATTTCCACACCCGTAAAGCCGATCTTTTCAATCACGAAATTATTCAGCAAAGCGCTCCATGTCGAAAAAGCCATCGGCATGGCAAAGGCGAGTAAAAAGAGAAGCGCTTCGGGGCGCTGCCAAAAAGGCAATTTATGTGCATCAGCGATTTGTATTGTTTTCATATCTCTATCTCTAAGCTTTGATCTTAAACATAGCAAAGATTAATCGCGCCAAAACAAAACACTCATAAAAAAACTTGGGCCCATTTCTGAACCCAAGTTAAAATCAGTATTAAAAATCAATATCCAAAGGATAGATTATTCACCGAGCGCGATGCCCTCACGGCGTGGATCTGCCCCGCCTGAAAGGCCATTTTCAGTGATCGAAATCGCATGGATCCCTGAAGTGAGACCACGCTTATTGACCTCAAAGCCCATCTCTTCAAGAGGTGCCGCAAAACGCTCAGCCTCTGTACCCTCTTCAACATCATATGTCCCAAAGCGGTTCACAAGGTTAGGAAGTGAGATCGCGGATTGAACATCCATACCCCAATCAAGATGCGCGATGATTGTTTTGGCAACATACCCAATGATGCGTGATCCACCTGGTGACCCAACAACAAGAACTGGCTTACCGTCTTCAAGCACGATTGTCGGTGCCATGGAAGAGCGTGGGCGTTTGCCAGGTTCAACACGGTTCGCAATTGGCACGCCATCTTTATGTGAACGGAATGAGAAGTCTGTCATTTCGTTATTAAGAAGGAAGCCACCCGGCGCCATGAGGCGTGAGCCGAAGCCGTTCTCAATCGTCGTTGTCATAGAGAGCGCATTGCCAAATTTATCTACGATTGAGATATGCGATGTTGATGGCAATTCGATGCTTTCATCATCAGACCACATCAAAGCGTGATCAAAAGCAGGCGTGCCCGCTGAAACACTCTCAAGCGCCTTCATACCAGATTGATCGCCATCAATCAGCCCAGCACGGCCCGCAAGATACTCAGGATCAACCAAGCCATTCACCGGCACAGGCACATAATCACTATCGGCCATGTAGCGACCACGATCTGCGAAGGCGAGGCGAGATGCATCGCCAATGATGCCCCAGCTTGCAGCACTATCTACAGAACCGGCCTCAAAATTGTTATATGTCCCAAGGATTTGGCCAACAGTGAGCGCGCCAGAAGAAGGCGGGCCCATGCCACATACTTCATATGTGCGGTACTCAGAACATACCGCAGGACGTTCTTTGACTTGATAATTCGCAAGATCTTGATGCGACAAGATCCCAGCATTGGAGCTTGCACCTTGAACTGTAGATACAATCCCATCTGCAATTTCACCAGAATACATGACAGACGCGCCTTGGCTTGCCAGCGCCATCAATGTTTTCGCATAAGCTTGGTTTGTCAGCTTTGAGCCTTCAGCAATCGGTTCGCCATTTGGATAGAAATAGGCGGCTGTTGCTTCAAATTTCGACAAGCGCTCCTGATCACCAGCCACAAGCCCTGCAAGGCGCGGTGAGACAGCAAAGCCTTCACGTGCAAGCGCAATACCCTCATCAAAGAGCGTGGACCACTCCGCCTTACCCCATTTTTGATGCGCCGCTTCCATTAAAGCTGGCGTACCCGGTGTGCCAACAGAAATACCACCGACAACAGCATCCCACCACTTGCGCGGTTCGCCGTTTTCATCTTGGAACATCTGTGGTGTCGCCGCCGAAGGTGCCGTCTCACGCCCATCTAATGTTGTGAGCTGACCTGTTTCACCATCATACCAAACAAGAAATGCACCCCCGCCAAGGCCAGAGCTTTGCGGCTCAACAAGGCCCAGAACAGATTGAACAGCGACCATCGCATCTGCTGCAGTCCCTCCCTCACGCAAAACACGCGCGCCAGCCTGAACAGCCAAAGGATTCGCTGCCGAAATCATCCAATCTTGCGCTGCGACAGGCTGCGAATTCGCTTTCGCCGCTTGTGCCGTGGCCGCCTCTGGTTCAATTGCATCCGCCGCTTCTTGAGCATTCAGCACAAAGGGTGCTGTTGAAAGAGCAATAATTGAAACTAATGATCCAAATTTGTTCATATTTCCTCCTAAAACAAATTTATGGAAATCCATAAGTATATAAAATATTGAAATTGCTACCTAATAAATCATCTATATTGAATATCAGAATACAACCCAAACGATCCTCACTAAAGTGTGAGAATGCATTTCAACACTCTGGATATGAAAAACAACAAAGTCCAGCCCGTATTTCAACTTCTTTAACCCCAGCAGATGAGGCGAAATACTTGACCTCTATTCAAGCGCGGCGCATTACTAACAAAATTACAAAGGAAACCGCATGTCTGCTTCGAACACACTCTCTGATGACCGCCTCATAGTTGCCCTCGATGTCCCAAATGTTGTGCAGGGAATAGAAATTACTAGAGAAATAGGGGATGCTGTCTCTTTTTATAAAATCGGCCTCGGCATGCTCACAGGGGGCGGGCTCGCTTTAGCAAATGAACTTAAAGAACAAGGCAAAAGCATTTTTCTTGATATGAAGTTTTTTGATATTGGGGCGACCGTTGAAAACGCCGTTCGAGGCGTTGCGCAATATGATATGGATTTTCTAACCGTTCACGGCGATCCCTATGTCGTTAAGGCCGCAAAAGAGGGCGCTGCTGGATCGAATATGAAAATTCTTGCCGTCACGATTCTAACCTCCCTTGATCGCAATGATTTGGATGGTGCCTTGATCAAAGCAGGTGACATACATCAAATCACTGTCGAGCGCGCGGCCAATGCTCTGCGCGCAGGGGCTGATGGTGTTATCGCATCCCCCCAAGAAGCCGCGCTCATTCGTGCCTTGCCTGAGGCAAAGGGCAAACTCATCGTGACGCCAGGCGTGCGCCCAAGTGGCGCGAGCCTAGGCGATCAAAAGCGCGTCGCCACGCCTTTGCAAGCGATCCGCGATGGCGCCGATCACATCGTTGTCGGACGCCCCATTTGGCAAGCAGCCGACCCTCGCCAAGCCGCGCTCGATATCGTCGCAGAAATTGGCGCAAAACTACAATAAATGACGCCGACCCGCCTTTCATCAAGGCGCTCAGCACTATTAGGCGTTGCCCATTATCATTTTACATGGGCAAGGCCGCCCCTTCTCGTCCGTCTCATTAAGTTGCGCTGAGAAGATAAAACCCGTTGTTAAAATGAAAAATCCTGCCTTTCATGTCAGAAAATGCAGGATCAATCACTTTATTCAAACAGGGCAGATAAAATTTTAATCTTCGTTTATATCTGTATCCCAAATCTTTATCTGGTTTTTACGCACACCAAAAACTTGGCGCAGCCCGTACCATGCCAGCAAGGACACGATCGCAAACACCAGAATCAAAACTGGCAAACTGCCGCCAAGAAATCCCACGGCGATCAGAGCGGATACAAAACCCGCCCCAATGCTAAAGCCTAAAAACAGAAAACCCGGTGCAAAAACTTCAAGAGCAAGCATTAAAATGCCAGCCAAAGCCCAGACCCACCATTCTTGTACTAAACTCACTATTTCTTACCCCCAAAAAACTTAAACGCATCCCCAAATGCTTCAAGGGCTTGCGCTGGGACAACAATAGTTTGCTTCCCCTCACCTGTCCCAAGAGCTGTTAAGGCTTCGACTTGCTTAAGAGCGACTTGATATTGCGCCGCTTCAATACCGTTCTTAGCGATTGCCGCCGCGACAACTTCAGTCGCATAAGCTTCCGCATCCGCAGAAACGCGGCGCGCCTTCGCGGCTTGCTCTGCTGAATACAGCTCTGCATCAGCTGCCAGCTCCACAGAACGCTTATCCCCTTCCGCTTCCGTGACAGACGCACGGCGCGCACGCTCCGCGTTCAGTTGCTGCAACATAGCCGCACGCGTTGCATCATCTAGATTCACATCGAGAATTTCGGCACGCGTCACCTCGATACCCCAAGCATCAACAGCATCTTCTACCATTGCCTTAATCGTTGAAATCAAAGCCGTTCTATTCGACTGAACTTCATCCAACTCCATCTTACCAATCTCAGAACGAACAATGCCTGCGACCGTTGTGGCAATTGCAGCATCAACATCGCGAATACGGTAAACTGTTTTTTCAGGTTCTGTAATACGGTAGAAAACAGAGGTCTCCACTTTCACCAACACGTTGTCTGACGTGATGGCATCTTGCATTGCATTCGGGAGCTGACGTTCAAGGATAGAGATTTTATGTGCGACGTTATCAATGATTGGAACAATCAAATTAATGCCTGGCCCTAAAACAGAACGCAAACGGCCAAATCTTTCGACAACATATTTTTCAGACTGCGGAACAATACGTACGCCCTTCAATACTAAAATAATAACAAAAATTCCGACAGCCAATGTGACCACACCACTGCCTGACAGAGAAGAAAAGAATGAAGTTTCCATAAATTGTCCTATAATGTAACTATATCCGCTTGCATATATATGCATCAACCCAACCTATACCAGCAATCTCGCGTTAAAAATTACCTTATAGGAGAAGAAAGTGCCTAGCTTTTGTAGAGATTGCCTGAAAATCTTCAAAAAAGGCCCGCGATGCCCTGCATGCAAAAGGCCCCGCGTTGTATCACACCCCGAGCTTTTTGATCTTTCAATTGCTCATATGGACTGCGATGCTTTTTTTGCTTCCGTAGAAAAGCGAGATAATCCAGATATTCGAAACAAACCTGTCATCATTGGTGGGGGCGGTGATCGCGGAGTTGTTTCGACGGCGTGTTATGTTGCTAGGATTAAAGGCGTTCGCTCGGCAATGCCGATGTTTAAAGCCCTTGCACTATGCCCTGATGCCGTCGTTTTACCGTCAAGAATGCAAGAATACGCCAAAGTGTCTCGCGCCATTCGGGCGATGATGAACGAACTCACACCGGCGATTGAACCACTTTCCCTCGATGAAGCCTTTTTAGACCTTACAGGGACAGCCAAATTGCACGGCGCCCCGCCTGCGCTCCTATTAGCCTCTTTACTGCAGCGCATAAAAAATGAAATCGGTATTACAGGTTCAATAGGGTTAAGCCATAATAAGTTTTTAGCAAAAATTGCATCCGATTTGGACAAACCTGATGGTTTTAGCATCATTGGCAAAGCACAGACGGAGCACTTCTTAGAAGATAAACCTGTCAGCATTCTCTGGGGCGTTGGCAAAGCCACTCAAGCGTCTTTGGCGAGTGCTGGAATCCATTATATTAAAGATCTCAAGCGCTGGAAGAAAACGGAGCTTACAGCACGGTTTGGCGCAACAGGCAGCCATTTATGGCACTTATGCCGCGGAGAAGACGCGCGGCGCATCCAACCCTCACGAAGTGTCAAATCCATTTCGAAAGAAACCACTTTCTTGAAAGACACAAACGCCCGTGACGCCCTTGAAGCGCATTTATGGCGCTTGAGCGAACAAGTCTCTGATACGGCCAAAGCCAAGCATACAAATGGCCGAACGATTACGTTGAAACTCAAACGTAGCAACCATCAATCCTTAAGCCGGCGCATCACACTTACCCAACCCACCAATTTTGCTGAAATAATATTTCAGCACAGCCTCCAGCTCTTAGACAAAACAATCACCCAAGGCCCGTTCCGCCTCATAGGTGTTGGCATTAGTGAATTGAGCCACAGCGATGATAAGCAAGCCGAACAAGACTTTTTCGACCCACATGCAACCAAAGCCGCAAAAGCAGAGATCGCTCGCGATCAGATTCGCGCCAAATTTGGCAAAGATGCGATTTTCAAAGGGCGCGCTTTAAAAAAGTGAGGGCTTGAAATCTGGATGTTCTAAAATATTGGAAAAGTCTCGGAAAGCCTGATCAAGGCGTGCTTGGAAGGCATGAAAGCCGTCCAACATTTTGAAATTGCTTTCATCCATGTAAAGGGCGCGGTTTATTTCAATTTGCAGCGCATGGCGTTGCTTTTGTGGCCGCCCGTGACGCTCTAGGATATAAGCCCCTGCAAACGGCTTATTTTGCACCACGTCAAAGCCCAGCTTTGTAAAAGCACTCTCGCAGGCTTGCGCAATCGCCCTCGAACATGAAACGCCATTTAAGGTCCCAATCACAATATCTGGCAACGGCGCAGGAGCGCGCCCCCCTGCTCTCTTGCTGGGCATCGAATGACAATCAATCAAGACGGACATTCCCTTTTTCTTAAGGGCGCCCGTACAAAGCTGATCAAGTTTTTGGTGATAAGGCTCCCAAACCTCCCCGATTCGCCGCTCGGCTTCTTGCAGAGAAAGCTTACCATGATAGATACTTTTACCTCCCGCAGCCACACGCGGGACAACTCCCAGCCCTAAAAGCACCCGCGCATTCAACCTACGCTTCGCCAGCCCTGCAATGAGCGCAGGATCTAGCTCATTGCGAGAACGATTCAAATCCAGCCAAGCTCGCGCATAATTTGCTTGCAACAAAGGCCCGCCAAGGCTTGGGACATGAGACAGAATTTGCTCAACATAGGCATCTTCAAGGGAGCGCAAATCACTCTCATCCAAGATGCTGTTTTGTAATAACTCTTTTGGATAAAACCGTCCTGAATGAGGAGAGGAAAAAACCAAATAGCTCTGCCAAATGTCAGGCATTTGTAAAATATAAGGCGCCAGAGTCATTTTATACCTCCTCCAACAGCTTAAAGCCTATTATTTCCTATCAAAAGGACTTGAACTATTTATAACAACCTTTTATACGCAGCCAGACTAAAGAGAGATTGACGGTATTTATTCTTCCGATTCTAAGATTAACTACTGGTAGTTTCAATGACGGAAGGGCGTATAGCTCAGTGGTAGAGCACTTCGTTGACATCGAAGGGGTCACAAGTTCGAACCTTGTTACGCCCACCATCGTCGTTATTTAGTAAGGTTTTTAACTGGCGCAGGCAGCGCCGCGACTAGGAGACTGGACATGAAAGTTCGTAACTCACTTCGCTCGTTGAAGAACCGGCACCGCGACTGCCGCGTTGTGCGCCGTAAAGGCCGCGTATACGTGATTAATAAGACGCAACGCCGCTTCAAAGCTCGTCAGGGCTAATTACAACAGCGACGCATCTATAAAAAAACCGCTCATCTTTTTGAGCGGTTTTTTTGTGTCGATTCAAAATGCTAGAAATCCACCTAGAGGAACGGCAACGCATAGAATAATGCAATTTGCAGCCTATAATTCTTAATAATATTGTGAGGAATTTTGGAGCGGGTAGCGGGAATCGAACCCGCACCTTAAGCTTGGAAGGCTCTTATGATACCATTTCACCATACCCGCTCTCTTTCGGTAGGAGTGATTTAGGGCACGAATTTTATAAGGTCAAGAGGGCAAAGAATAATTGTTGCATTTTCTTTGCTATTCATGTCCCTCACGTCCAATGCATTTCACGCCCACCAGGCAATGCATGTCGCGCCGCTAAGAAGCTTTGCGGGGGGATACCCAGATCATGCGCGCAATCCAGAACCCAAGAATCATCCATCACCAGAAAATCCAAAACAGCGACCAATATCTCTACTTCACCCGCAAAATGACGCAAATTTTCCGCACTCAGCCCACTGCTACTCAGAAAAATAGACAGCAAATCTTCATTAGGTATCAGCCACCCCATTGCTTTTATGGCAATTAATTCTGCTTGCTCACTCTGCATCGAATCCTCTTTCAGATATTTTAACGTATTTTTAACCATTAAAGACAATATTAACTATAATTATTTCAATGTACCGATTGGACATAAAAATGTCGGGAAAAATTTTAATCATCAGTGATGAACGCGACCGCAATAGCGTCATCAATCAAAAAATATATTCTACTCAATTTGACATTGTTCATGTAGCAAGGCCAGAAGGGATATGGCACGCGTTAATTTTTGAATGCCCCAACCTTATCATTATCCACCTCGACTGGGAATCTGAAAAGGGGCTAAGCCTATGTAAAGAAATCTCACAAAAAAAAGAATACTCAA
>CALLMA010000100.1 GCA_938008015.1 uncultured Celeribacter sp. | reverse complement strand
ATTGCAGAAGTTACTAAGTTCTTCGGCAAAGAGCCAAACAAAGGCGTGAACCCTGATGAAGTTGTGGCCATGGGCGCTGCAATTCAAGCGGGTGTTCTTCAAGGCGACGTGAAAGACGTTCTTCTTCTTGACGTGACACCTCTTTCACTTGGTATCGAAACACTCGGCGGCGTTTTCACACGTTTGATCGATCGCAACACAACGATCCCAACGAAAAAATCACAAGTATTCTCAACAGCTGAAGACAATCAATCTGCTGTGACACTTCGTGTTTTCCAAGGGGAACGTGAAATGGCGGCTGACAACAAAGTGCTTGGCCAGTTTAACCTCGAAGGTATCCCACCTGCACCACGCGGCATGCCGCAAATTGAAGTGACTTTCGACATCAACGCAGACGGTATCGTTCAAGTTGGCGCCAAAGATAAAGGCACAGGCAAAGAGCAGCAGATCACAATTCAAGCCTCTGGTGGCCTTTCTGATTCCGACATTGATCAAATGGTCAAAGACGCTGAAGAAAATGCAGAAGCAGATAAGCAACGCAAAGATCTTGTTGAAGCGAAAAACCAAGCTGAGAGCCTCATCCACAGCACTGAAAAGTCTATGGAAGAGCACAGCGACAAGGTTGATCCAACAACAATCGAAGCAATCGAACTTGCGATTGCAGCGCTCAATGACCAACTTGAAACAGATGATCCAGAAAAGATCCGCTCTGGCATTCAAAACGTCACAGAAGCTGCGATGAAGCTGGGCGAAGCTATCTATAAAGCTGATCAAGAAAAAGCAGGCGAAGAGCCCGCAGATATTGATCCTGATGCTGGCCCATCGGCAATGGATGATGACATCGTTGATGCAGATTTCGAAGATCTGGACAATAAGCGATAAGATATCATTATAATTGTATCTGGCCGGCCTGCATTATCTGTGGGCCGGCTAATACATTGAAAAAGGTATGAACATGGCTAAACGCGATTTTTACGAGGCCCTTGGGGTATCAAAAGGCGCTAGCGCGGGTGAACTGAAAAAAGCCTTTCGCAAGAAAGCGATGGAATTCCATCCAGACCGCAACAAAGACAATCCAAATGCTGAAGCGCAATTCAAAGAAGTCAATGAGGCTTATGAAGTCTTAAAAGACGAGGATAAGAAAGCAGCATATGATCGCTACGGTCATGCGGCATTTGAACAAGGCGGCCCTGGCGGCGGACGCCCTGGTGGTGGTTTTGGCGGCCAAGGCGATTTCTCTTCTGCTTTTTCCGATGTGTTTGACGATCTATTCGGCGACTTTATGGGCGGTGGTCGCGGTGGCGGGGGCGGCGGACGCTCGCGTGTGCAACGCGGCTCAGACTTGCGCTATGATTTACGTGTCTCTCTTGAAGAAGCCTTCACTGGCTCTCAAAAAACTGTCCGTGTGCCGACTTCTGTAAGTTGTACAAGCTGTAGTGGATTGGGCTCTGCCAATGGCGTTGATCCTGTCACATGTCCTTCTTGTAACGGGATGGGGAAAGTCCGAGCGCAGCAAGGCTTTTTCACTGTTGAAAGAGGTTGCCCTGCATGTAGTGGCCTTGGTCAGATCATTAAAGATCCATGTGGTGATTGCAGTGGTTCCGGTCGCAAACAAAAAGATCGCTCCCTTTCTGTAAACGTCCCTGCGGGCGTTGAAACGGGGACACGCATTCGCCTAGCGGGTGAAGGCGAAGCGGGCTTGCGCGGCGGACCAACGGGTGATCTCTATATCTTCATTGAAGTTGCCAAACACTCAATTTTCCAGCGTGACGGATCACATCTTTTCTGCACGATCCCTGTATCTATGGTCACAGCAGCTTTAGGTGGCGACATCGAAGTGCCGACAATTGATGGCGGTCGTTCGCGCGTTAAAATCCCCACAGGCAGCCAAACAGGGCGCCAAATGCGCTTAAGAAACAAAGGCATGCCTGCGTTACGTGGTGGCGGACAAGGGGATATGTTCTTAGAGCTGAGTGTCGAAACACCGGTGAATTTGACGGCGCGACAAAAAGAAATTCTTCAAGATTTCGAATTGAGCGTTGAAGAAAACAACAATCCAGAGAGCACTTCATTTTTCCAAAATGTAAAAAAATTCTGGGACAGTATGAAAACTTAACGTTACACGCATTTTTAAACCTTATGAAGCGATAGTGCATATAAAATTGCCTATCGCTTTTTCTTGATCCAAAACACAAACCCTTGGTAGGATTAACGCTCTACAACTCATTTTAGGAAGCTCATCATGCTTGAACTTAGGCCAAATTGCGAATTATGCGATGCTGATCTGCCTCCACATTCTCCCATGGCCTATATTTGTAGTTACGAATGCACCTACTGCAAACCATGCGTTGAAACGGTTCTCCAGAATGTGTGCCCAACGTGCGGCGGCGGCTTCACGAGGCGGCCACTTAGGCCCTTCAATAATTATAGAGATACGTATAAACTTGGCTTACAGAATAATCCTGCTTCTCAAGAGCGCATACATTCCAAGTGGACAGAGCAAGAAATCAAAGAGCTTGTTCAAAAACTAAAGAGCCTTTTACCACAAGAGCGCTAAGTCCAAAGAAACATGAGGTCCTAGCTTGTCACAAGATGATATAAGCCTACTTATCGATGCCGCCAAAGAAGCAGGCAAGATTGCCCTGCCCTTTTGGCGCAATGCACCAAAAGCCTGGGAAAAAGAGGCTGGGGCTGGGCCAGTGTGTGAGGCTGACCTCGCGGTTGATGCTATGCTGAAGGAATTCTTGCTCACAGCGCGCCCCGATTATGGCTGGCTTTCAGAAGAAACTGAAGATTGCGCTGAGCGTTTAACAAAGGACCGCGTCTTTATCATCGATCCAATAGATGGCACGCGCAGCTACTTGCAAGGCGACAACACTTGGGCGCATTCACTTGCTATCGCTGAGAAGGGCAAAATAATCTCAGCGGTGGTTTATCTGCCCGTCAAAGATTATTTGTATACTGCGCAAAAAGGGGGCGGCGCTTTTCTCAATGGTGAGCGATTATCCGTTGGCGAGCAAAGCGTACTGCCTGGGGCTTCAGTGCTTGCCGCGAAACCTAATTTCCAAGAGAAGTTTTGGAAAAGTGAAGTCCCCGCCTTCAAGAAAAGCTTCCGCCCTTCCCTTGCCTATCGCTTGGCATTGGTGGCCCAAGGCCGCTTCGATGCGATGCTCACACTCAGGCCAACTTGGGAATGGGATGTTGCAGCGGGTGTCTTACTTATGGAAGAAGCCGGCGGGCTCGCCTACACACCGCAAGGCACTCCCCCCGTTTTCAACAGCCCAGACGCAAATATGACGAGCTTAATTGCATCGAACAAATCCCTCACACCGAAGATACTTGAACAGCTTTCTTGCGACATACTGATATAATCGATCTGATATAATCGATTTTCAAGTTTCGCAGTTTTCCGGAAAGACTACCGATCCCATATAGAAAAAACCCTCCCTATAGAAATAGAGAGGGTTTTTATTCATATGGTATTCAAAATTTCTACCAATATTGCTCGTCATTGCCTTTGGTCTTAGGAGGCTCAAGCGCTTTAATAGCGGCATCTAGGCTCACCTGACCAACAATATCACCCGCTTTATTTTGGACGGGTGAACTCTGCGTTTCAGAGGCATGCAAAATCGGCAAAATTTGCTCAATTGAATGACTAGTCTTAACAACTTTGCCCTTTGCGCCAGAACCTTGCTCAACAATCGAACGTGCGCGCACAACTTTGGCGCGGTTCACATCTTTAATGAAATCCGTGATGTAATCATCAGCAGGCTTCATCAAAATATCTTGTGGATCACCTGATTGAATAATCTCACCATCGCGCAAAATCGCAATTCTATCGCCAATTGTCAGGGCTTCGTTGAGGTCATGCGTGATGAACACAATCGTTTTATGAAGCTCTTCTTGCAGCTCCAGCAAAATCTGCTGCATCTCCGTTTTAATCAATGGATCAAGGGCTGAAAACGCCTCATCCATGAGCAAAATATCCGCATCTGTTGCCAAGGCACGAGCAAGTCCAACGCGTTGCTGTTGCCCTCCTGAGAGCTGGCTAGGGTATTGATCTTCAAAGCCTTGCAAACCCACACGCTCCAACCAATGGCGCGCCTTATCGTGGCGCTCATCGGCTTTCATGCCTTGGATTTCCAAACCATATTCAGCATTCTCAAGCACCGTGCGATGCGGCAAGAGGCCAAATTTTTGGAACACCATGGACATTTTATAACGCCGTAAATCGCGTAACTGCGCCTCATTCATCTCAAGAACATTTTCATCATCCACCCAGATTTCACCCGTGGTCGGCTCAATAAGCCGATTGAGGTGTCTAATCAGTGTCGATTTGCCAGAGCCCGAAAGCCCCATGATGACTTGGATTTGATGCGCTGGAATATCGAGCGAAATATCCTTGAGGCCCAGCGCATGGCTGTGTTGGTCCATCAATTCAGATTTACTCATGCCCGCTTCAACATGGGGCATCATTTCAGCTGGCTTTTCACCAAAGATTTTGTGCAAGCCTTTGATGGAGATTTTGATTTCGTCTTGGTTAAAATCAGTCATGACCAACCTCCCTATATGATTGCAAGCGCTTCCCATAGGTTTGTGAGACACGGTCAAATATAATTGCCAAAGCAACAATCGCGAGACCATTCATAAGACCAAGAGCAAGATATTGATTTGTAATTGCCTTTAAGACGGGCTGGCCCAATCCATTAACACCAATCATTGAAGCAACCACCACCATTGAAAGGGCCATCATAATCGTTTGGTTCACACCTGCGAAAATATTAGGGAGCGCTAAAGGAAGCTGAACACCCAGCAATTTCTCACGAGAAGAAGCTCCAAAAGCATCAGCTGCTTCCATAACGTCTTTATTTACAAGCCGTATTCCAAGATTCGTAAGGCGTACGATTGGCGGAATGGCATAGATACACACAGAGATAAGCCCTGGCACCTTCCCAATCCCCAGCAACATCACAACTGGGATGAGATAGACGAAGGCGGGGATTGTCTGCATGATATCCAAGATCGGGGTAATAATTGTTTGCGCCCGATTAGATCGCGCCATCAATATGCCCGCAGGTATCCCAAA
>CALLMA010000099.1 GCA_938008015.1 uncultured Celeribacter sp. | reverse complement strand
TGTCGGGCTTGATTACCTGACGCTGGGACGCGGGTCCGGATCACTCTCCGGCGGGGAATCACAACGCATCCGTCTCGCCAGCCAAATCGGGTCCGGCTTGACCGGCGTTTTATACGTTCTGGATGAACCCAGCATCGGCCTTCATCAGCGCGATAATGCCCGCCTGCTGGAAACCCTGCAAAACCTGCGTGATTTGGGCAATACGGTCATTGTTGTTGAGCATGATGAAGATATGATCCGTGAGGCGGATTACGTTTTCGATATGGGACCTGGGGCTGGCGTGCATGGCGGGACAGTCGTTTCAAAAGGGACGCCTAAAAAGGTCGAAAAAGATAAAAAATCGCTCACAGGCCAATATTTATCGGGCACAAGAGAAATTCCAATACCAAAAGAATGCCGTGAAGGAAACGGCAAAACACTTAGAATTCAAGGCGCTACAGGCAATAATTTAAAAAATGTCAACGCCGATCTTCCACTGGGAAAATTCATCGTCGTCTCGGGCGTCTCGGGCGGGGGCAAGTCAACTCTTATCATTGAAACCCTCTATAAGAACGCTGCATTGCGGTTGAATGGCGCGAAAGAAACACCATCCCCCTGTGAAACCATTCATGGCATTGAACACCTCGATAAAGTCATCGATATTGATCAACGTCCGATTGGGCGCACACCACGCTCCAATCCTGCGACATACACAGGCGCCTTCACGCCCATTCGCGAATGGTTCGCAAGCCTTCCTGAATCGAAAACCAGAGGTTATAAGCCGGGTCGCTTTTCTTTCAATGTTAAAGGGGGGCGATGCGAAGCTTGCCAAGGTGATGGTGTTATCAAAATTGAAATGCATTTCTTGCCTGATGTTTATGTTGAATGTGAGACCTGCAAAGGAAAGCGCTATAACCGTGAGACATTAGAAATTGAATTTAAAGGAAAAAGCATTGCAGACGTCTTAGATATGACGGTAGAAGATGCTCAAGATTTCTTTAAAGCCGTTCCGCCAATTCGCGAAAAAATGGATGCGCTCATGCGCGTAGGCCTCGGCTATATTAAGGTTGGACAACAAGCGACAACTCTTTCAGGCGGTGAAGCGCAGCGTGTTAAACTCTCGAAAGAGCTTGCAAAACGCTCAACTGGGCGCACCCTTTATATTCTCGATGAACCAACAACAGGCCTTCATTTCGAAGATGTAAAGAAGCTCTTAGAAGTTCTTCATGAGCTGGTTGATCAGGGAAATTCGATGATTGTGATTGAGCATAATCTTGATGTTATCAAAACAGCAGATCATATTATCGACATTGGTCCGGAAGGAGGCGATGGGGGTGGTCAAATCGTCGCACAAGGGACGCCGAAAGAAGTCGCCCAAGTAAGTGCGAGCCATACGGGGCGCTACCTCAAGCCAATGATTGAGCGCCAAAGTGCCACATAACATCGCGCAACACCCCAAGCTCGGCGTCTTATCTGTCTGCGTATGTGATAAGAAATTTGTGCTTGTGATACGCAAGAATGCCCCAGATCAAGGTTTATGGGGGTTTCCGGGAGGTCATGTTCTCTTTGGTGAAACTCTCTTAAACGCAGCCGAGAGAGAAATGCACGAAGAAACCAATCTCAATGTGCATGCGTCAAAGCATTTAGATTATATTGAATTCATTTCACATAATCTTGATGACACCCCAGCGCATCACTTCTTGCTCGGCGCTGTGTTATGCAAGTATGTAGGCGGAAAAATTGTCGCAAAAAGCGATGCCGATGATGCGCGCTGGTTTACCTTGGAAGAGGTCTTGGCGCTGCCTTGCTCAGAAGGTGTTGCAAATTTAGCGCAAAAGGCTATAGCTCTTTAATAAAAGGACAACCTTTTCTTAAGAGCGGTTCATAATAAAGGATAGATGAAATGCTGATCGAATTGGGGCATTTTACCCTAATACTTGCTTTTGTAATCTCCATCGTACAAACATTCTTGCCCCTTATTGGCGCACAAAGGTTGCATTATGGGCTTATGAAGGTAGGCGAACCTTTATCGCTTGTACATCTGTTCTTGCTCATATGCTCATTTGCGGCGCTGAGCTATGGATTTATCGCCTCTGATTTCTCTCTAAAAATTGTCACAAGCAATTCGCATACCTTAAAGCCTCTGCTGTATAAAATTTCTGGCGTTTGGGGCAATCATGAAGGCTCTTTATTGCTTTGGGCTCTGATTTTAGCGCTTTTTGGCGCTGCTTGCGCTTTATTTGGGGGCAATTTACCGGCAAGTTTAAAGGCCAGAGTTATCGGCGTTCAAGGATCAATTTCTGTCGCCTTCCTTGCATTTATCATATTTACCTCCAACCCGTTTGAGCGTTTACTTCTCGCCCCCATGAATGGGCAAGATCTCAATCCACTCCTCCAAGATCCAGGCCTCGCACTTCATCCTCCTTTCTTATACTTAGGGTATGTCGGGCTTTCGATGACCTTTTCATTTGCAATCGCAGCCTTGCTTGAAGGCCGAGTAGATGCTGCATGGGGCAGGTGGGTACGCCCTTGGACATTAGCCGCTTGGGTCTTCCTAACGATTGGCATCGGCCTTGGGTCATGGTGGGCCTATTATGAGCTCGGTTGGGGGGGCTTTTGGTTCTGGGATCCTGTAGAAAATGCATCTTTCATGCCTTGGCTCTTTGCAACGGCGCTGCTTCATTCTGCCATTGTCGTTGAAAAGCGTGAAATGCTCAAAAGCTGGACCATCTTATTGGCGATTTTTGCATTTGGATTTTCGCTTATTGGCACATTTTTGGTGCGTTCTGGCGTCATCACATCCGTCCATGCTTTCGCAAATGATCCAGAGCGTGGCTTCTTTATCCTTCTTATAATCATCTTCTTCATGGGAGGCGGCCTGCTTCTATTCTCACTCAGAGCGCGGATTATGCAAACCAAAGGCATCTTTGCGATTTCTTCGAGAGAAAGCTTTTTAGTGTTAAATAATATCCTTTTGGCTGTGGCTGGATTTGTCGTGTTCATCGGCACGATCTGGCCCTTAATTGCAGAAGGCCTCTGGGACAGAACATTATCCGTTGGGCCTCCATTTTTTGAAGCGGCTTTCACGCCATTTTTTGTTCTCTTGATGATGGCCCTTCCATTTGGAACACTTGCGCCATGGAAACGCGCGAAGTTTACCAAAATAGCCAAAAAACTTATACCAGTCTTAATTCTTAGCCTGTGTTCATTAGGTTTATTATGGAGCCTTCAATCACAAAAATCTCTTTTGGGGCCCATCGGAATCTCTCTTGGTATTTGGCTCGTCTTGAGTTCAATCACAGATCTAAACTCTCGCCTTGGTAAAAACCGCGATTTTGCACGGTTATTGCGCTTGCCGCGTGCAGATTGGGGCCGTGCTTTGTCGCATGGTGGGCTTGGCATTGCCGTCATTGGGATTGCTGGTTTGATGGCTTGGGAAGTTGAAGATATTCGAGTGGTCAAAACTGGAGAGACAATCCAAGTCGCAGATTATGACATTCGATTAAATCATGTTGGCCCTAAAAACGGGCCAAACTACCTGAGTATTCAGGCAAATATCACAGTGAGCAAAACAGGCGCTTTCATTACGGAATTATCGCCGGAGCGTCGCAATTATACGATTGCACAAATGCCAACCACAGAAGCCGCAATTGCAAATGGATTTTGGCGAGATATTTATGTTGTGCTCGGTGATCGACAAAGTGAAAGCTCTTGGGCGATCAGGACCTATATCAAGCCATTGGCAAATTGGATATGGGGTGGCACGATCATAATGGCATTTGGGGGGGTGGTTTCACTGACCGATCGAAGACACCGGATTGGGGCCTCTTCAAAAAAGAAAGGGGCATAAAATGAAAAGACTATATCTACTTATATTTCTTGCCCTTTTTGCATCTCCTGTTTTTTCCATCGAACCTGGTGAAATTCTAGCAGACCCGCAGTTAGAAGAAAGGGCTCGAGAAATATCTAAAGGTTTGAGATGTTTAGTGTGCCAAAATGAAAGCATTGATGAAAGCGATGCACAAATCGCCGGCGATCTTCGATTATTAGTCAGAGAGCGCTTACTCGTTGGCGATACTGATCAAGCGGTCGTGGATTATATTGTTGAGAGATATGGCGAATATGTTTTGCTAAATCCAACACTTCAAGGGGCGAATTGGCTGTTATGGCTCGCGGGGCCATTTGTATTTTTAACCACTTTGTTTTGTGTTTTTATCGCGATCAAAGGCCAAAAAAATCATGAAAGCCAGCCAATATCAGAAGATGACATGCAGCGATTACATCAAATCCTTGATAAAGACACAAAAAATTAACTTAATTCATCTTGCTAGGGTATTATTTGTCACTTTACTCTTTATGGTATCCATATTGATATTGAGAGATCAAACATGAATTACGAAACGCTTGAATATTCCCTTGACGCAAATCTAGCCATCATTCGACTTTCGAGAGAAACCGTTATGAACGCGCTCAACACACAGATGCGCGCAGAAATCACACATGCCGTTAAACATGCTGGGCAAACGGCGAGAGCTTTAGTGATTACGGGGAGCGGGAAAGCTTTTTGTTCGGGCCAAGATCTCGGTGATGGTGTTCATGCTGGCAAGGCTGATTTAGAGCGTGTCTTGCGCGATGAATATGATCCGATGCTTAAAGCCATCCATAAATGCCCAATTCCGACGATTGCAGCTGTCAATGGGGCGACAGCAGGAGCGGGCGTCTCCCTTGCTCTCGCATTTGACGTGGTGATTGCCTCAAAATCTGCCTTTTTTACCCTAGCATTTAGCAAAATTGGTTTGATGCCAGATGCAGGGGCAACATATAAAATTCCTCGCCTTGTTGGCCATGCGCAAGCGATGGGCATGTCGTTATTTGGCGATAGAATTTCGGCCGATGCCGCCGCTCAATCAGGTCTTATTTATGAAGCGATTGACGACGAGTTATTTGAAGATCATTGGAAAAATCGTGCGCAATACTTAGCATCAGGTCCAACGAGCGCGTTCAAACACATAAAAACCGCAATGAATAGCTCATTTGACAACTCATTCGAACAGCAATTGAAATTAGAGGCCAAGCTTCAAAATAGTTGCGGAAAGACACGCGATTTTCAAGAAGGTGTTATAGCATTTCTAGAAAAACGCCCTCCAAATTTTGAAGGGCGATAATCAATTTTCTTAGCAGACAATTGGCTTTGCGTATTTAATAAACGATGTCAGCTGGCCAATTTGATCATAAAGTTTTCTTGCGCCTGTGTTGTGATCTTGCGTTAACCAATAGAAATCGCTTGCCCCTTGAGCTACAGCCTGCGCATGGGCGTATTCAATGAGCTTCCCTCCCAATCCAAGGGAGCGGGCGGCAGGCTCAACGAAGAGATCTTGCAAATAGCAGACGTCTTCAAGGCGCCAGTTATGTTCATGAAAAATAACATGCGCAAATCCGACGACCTTGCCATCACATTCGGCGACCAGCCCCTGACGGGAAAGATGGTGTTCATCACACATTTTTGCAAAGCTTTTTTGAGCAATCTCTGGGTTGAAATCTGAACCATAAAAATCCAGATATTTCATCCATAATTGCACCCAGGCCTCAAAGTCACCTTGTTCAAAATTACGTATATTTATAGTCATATCAATATCTTCTGAACGATAAGATCATAATTATTCATCCTCAAAAACGACACTTCCGATATAGGGCAAATTTCGATTGGCTTGCGCAAAATCAATACCATATCCAACCACGAAAGCATCTGGAATTTCAAACCCAGTCCAATTCGCTTTAAAATCAACCTCACGGCGTGATGGCTTGTCCAAAAGGGCAATGGTTTTCATTTTGTTAGGGCGTCTGGATTTCAAGAGGGAGGTGACGGCGGTTAATGTGTGACCTGTATCAACAATATCCTCAACGATCAAAACATCACGGCCTTCAATCGCGCCGCGTAAATCTTTTAAAATCTTAACTTCGCGGGTGCTTTCCGTACCATCATCATATGAAGAGGCCTCCAGAAAATCCACTTCCACATTCATATCAAGTTCACGAACGAGATCTGCGATAAAAACAAAAGATCCTCGTAGTAAGCCAATAACAACAAGCTTGTCTGTATCCGAGTATTCTTTTTTAATTTCACGAGCGAGATCTTCTATTCGAGCTGCGATTGATTTGGCTGAAATCATCACATCAATATGATAAGGGCGATTGCTCATGTTTTATCCTCTTGCAATTTGCTACATAAAAACAGACATAGCAGTATAAAAACAAAAGGCCAATAATTATGCCAAAACATCAAGAAACAAGAATTCTCCCTTACACCGCCATACAAATGTATGACCTTGTTTCAGATGTGGCCAGCTATCCAGAATTTTTGCCTTGGAATTCTGCTGCAAGAATAAGAAGTCATACCAAGATGGAGGATCATGAAATTCTTCTGGCGGATTTGATTATATCTTTTAAAGTCTTTCGAGAGAAATTTGGCTCTCGTGTGACATTATTTCCAGATGAACTTCGCATTGATACGCAATATCTCGATGGCCCGTTTAAATATCTCAAGAGTGGTTGGAAGTTTAACGATGCTGAAGGTGGATGCGAAATCGATTTCTTTGTGGATTTCGAATTTAAAAACATCCTTTTGCAAAAGATCATTGGCGTGATGTTTAATGAAGCGATGGAGCGCATCGTAAAGGCCTTTGAAGAGCGCGCAAACCAGATTTACACGTAATTCTAATGCGAGAGCGCTTCTTTAAGCATCTCAAGAGCATGGATGACTGTTTTCTGGCGCACCTGTGAGCGCCCGATCGGACCAAATTCTATCCGCTCGATCTTCGTGCTGCCAGTCTCTTGTGCTAATGCAAAGAATACAAGGCCCTCAGGTTTGTGATCCGATCCACCGGGGCCCGCGATGCCTGTCACGGCTATGGATAAGGTTGCATCCGAGAACTTCAATGCACCTTCCGCCATTTCGCGCGCGACATCTTCACAAACTGCACCATGTTTCTCGAGTGTCTTCTCGCTGACATCAAGCATATCAAACTTAGATGTATTGCTATAAGTGACAAACCCTCGATCTACGATGGATGATGCGCCAGGAATTTCCGTAAGAGCGGCTGCAATACCACCCCCAGTACAACTTTCTGCGGTTGAGATCTTACGCTGTTTAGAGTTTGCTAATTCTAAAACTTGAGCACTTAATTCATAGAGAAAATCAGTCATTGCTTATGACAAGAGGAATGCATGTGAGACGCCAGCTAGCACACAGAAGGCAATCGCCGCCATTATCCCAGCTGCGACATCATCTAACATCACGCCCATAGCATCGCCGCGTCTATCAAATGTGCCAACCAACCAAGGCTTCCAGATATCAAAGAGGCGGAAAAAGACAAAGCCAGCAATCCAACCTGGCCAAAGATCCGTACTTTGAAGCCCCATCATAGTGCTGGCAATCAAGACAGGCAAAAGTGCAATCCATTGTCCAACAACTTCATCAATGACGATTTCAGAAGGATCATGATCATCAGAGAAGCGCGTCATAGTTTGGGTCGCCCATACGCCTGCAATAAATGCAAAAGACAAAGCGACAAGCACCAATAAAAGGCCACCAAACTCATGAATGGCCCATAATATTGGCATAGCGCAAAACGATCCCCAAGTTCCTGGGGCAGGGCGCAGGTAGCCCACACGCGCAAGCGTTGCAATCATTTCAGCTATTTGGTACATTCGATTTCCTAATCATAGCGGCGTATTGATATATTTGTGCAATATCTCTGATTTTTACGAGACAAACAAGAATACATAAAAAATATTTATTTTTGCAAATCACAACTCAAGATGAAATCTTGGGCAAAAAACAGCCTCTGCATAAAATATACGCAAATTCTCTCTTGATAGCGTTAACTTTTATGAATATTGAGAAGATAACTCTACGAAGGGTCTAAGAATTGGGTATATCACTTTCGAACGTCAATATTGATCCCCCGATAATGCTCGCTCCAATGGCAGGCATTACCGATTTGCCCTTTCGAAATCTTGTCTCTCAGTTTGGTGCTGGTCTTGTCGTTTCAGAAATGATTGCCGCGCATGACATGATGAATGCGCGCACTGGCTCTCGAGAGAAAGCAGAGTTGGGCCTGCATGTTGAAAATACATCGGTGCAATTAGCGGGCCGTGAAGCTGGACCAATGGCTGAAGCGGCGCGCATGGTTGAAGCGAACGGCGCAAAAATTATCGATATCAACATGGGATGCCCAGCCAAGAAGGTTGTCTCAGGATACTCTGGTTCCGCCTTGTTGCGAGATTTAGATTTAGCGCTAAGCTTAATTGATGCCGTCGTAAGCAGCGTTTCAATTCCTGTCACTCTCAAAACGCGGCTTGGGTGGGATGACAATAGCCTTAATGCGGCCGAACTTGCCATCCGTGCTGAAAACGCTGGCATTTCACTCATTACAATTCACGGACGCACGCGGTGTCAGTTTTACAAAGGGAGTGCCGATTGGGCCGCTATTAGAACGATTAAAAATGCCGTTCAAATTCCAGTTATAGCGAATGGCGATATAAAATCAAAAGAGGATGCGGTATGCGCCCTCAAAGCATCCGGCGCCGATGGCGTGATGATTGGGCGCGGAATACAAGGAAAACCTTGGCTTTTAGCGCAAATTGCAAGTGAACTTTACAATGGCGCCAAAATACCCACGCCAAATCTGCAAGAACTGTCCGATATTATCATTGATCACTATAGAGAAGGTTTGAAATTCTACGGTGATGAATTGGGGATGCGCGTTATGCGCAAGCATGTTGGGTGGTATTTGCAAGAGGCGGGGATTACGGGAGATATCAGAAAGCAAATCCTAACCTCAACTGAGCCTCAAGAGGTGGTTAAGCTGATAACGAAAGCCTTACTTCAGGAAAGCACTCTCATATGAATGATGTCTTGAATATGATATGGGCCTCTCTGCCGATGCCCGCCTTGATTGTTGATCAAGATGATTGCCTACAAGAAATCAATTCCGCTGCTGAATTATTTTTGAACACCTCTCGCAAAACACTTTTCAAAACGAAAATATTTGATCAGCTGGCGATAGATGCACCATTGGATGCGGTTTTAAAGACCGCACGCAAGGATGGCGCGCCTATTTTTATCAACAATGTTGATGTGTCGAGTGGCCTATCTGCCCCCATTGAATGTAATATTCAGGTGTCATCGATACAAGATCATCATGGATGGTTATTGATTTTATTTGAAACGCGCCAAATTGCCGATCGATTAGAAAAATATAATAAAATCAAACGATCCGCGCGCTCAGCGATTGGAATGGCAGAAATGCTTGCCCATGAGATCAAAAATCCATTAGCGGGCATTAAAGGGGCGGCTCAACTATTGGCGATGGGGCTTTCTCCAGAGGATCAAGAACTCACAACCCTTATTGTAGATGAAAGCAAGCGCATTGTCTCTTTGTTGGATCAAGTTGAACAATTTGGAAACTTGCGCCCCCCAAAGCTGAAGCCCACAAACATACATGATCTGATCAACCGTGCGCAGAAATCAGCCTCTATTTCCTATGCTGCCCATATGAAATTCAACTGCATTTTTGATCCCTCCTTGCCGCTATGTATGGTCGATGGGGGGCAAATCATCCAAGTTTTACAAAACTTAATCAAAAATGCTTCTGAAGCGGCGCATGTCTATGGCGGCACAATTAAAATCAAAACATATTATGACGGATCACTGCGTATCCGGCGCAAAGATCGAAGCGAACATAGCCTGCCACTGCAAGTACAAATCAGTGATGATGGGCCGGGGTTACCTTCTGATCTTTCTGAAAATATTTTTGAACCCTTTGTCTCAGGCAAAGAAAATGGTACTGGTTTAGGCCTCGCGCTCGTATCGAAAATTATTTCTGAACATGACGGCGCGATTTCAGTTAATTCAGTGCCGGGGAAAACTGTTTTTCAGATCTCATTGCCAATAGAAACCACATAATACGGCAATGGGCATCAATGACTAAAACTTGGGAGAATAAATAGATGGATGGTACAATTCTAGTTGCTGACGATGATCGAGCAATCAGAACCGTTTTAACGCAAGCTCTGACAAGAGCGGGATGTAAAGTACATGCTACCTCTTCTTTGGTCACATTGTTACGCTGGGTGGAAGAAGGCAAGGGGGATTTGATCATCTCTGATGTGATGATGCCCGATGGCAATGGTATTGAAATGATGCCTCAAATTGCCGAATTAAGACCAGGCCTTCCTGTGATCGTCATTTCTGCCCAAAATACAATTATGACAACAATTCAAGCCACTGAAGCAGACGCATTTGAATATCTCCCCAAGCCGTTTGATTTGCCAGAATTGATGAAGAAATGCGCGAAAGCCCTTGAAGTTAAACGGCGCGTAGGCATGACTGTTGCTGCTAAATCAATCAAAATAGACCGCGCTGAACATGAGTTGCCTTTTGTTGGAAAAACAGCGGAAATGCAAAATCTATATCGGCTTATAGCTAAAGTATTGCATGCTGATTTTCCTGTTATGATCATGGGCGAAAGTGGCACAGGAAAGAGCCTTGTTGCGAAGGCTCTTCATGATTTTTCTGATCGCTGCTCCAAGCCCTTTATCATCGCTTCATTTAATGATCTCTCAACAGAAGATAAAATGAAAGCTCTCGTCGCGCGCGCGGATGGGGGAACTATTCTTTTCGACGAAGTTTGCGAATTTGATGACACGGCGCAATATCAACTTGTTCGACTATTAGATGATTTAGGAGAAAATCAGCCTCGTATTTTAACGACATCGCAGGTGAACCTTTCTAAAAAACTTGAAGAAGGTGTTTTCAGGCAAGATCTCTATTACCGCTTATCGGGGGTCTTAATAAAAGTGCCACCGCTTCGAGATCGAGTGGAAGACATTCAATTGCTTTGTGAGCATTTCCTTCAAAAACTACATAATCAAGGCCATGAATTGCGGTATTTGGCCGATGATGCGATTGAATTAATACGCACATATAGTTGGCCGGGGAATGTACGCCAGCTGGAGCATTTGATTGCGCGCCTCGTTGTGACGTCCCATGAAAGCAAAATCAGCTTAACGGAAGTCGATCAAGCCTTTCAAAACCAACCAGATGTTGAACCCCTTTTTAATTCAGGATCTGATGATAAGATTTCATCCTCCATTGCGAAGCATCTACGCCGTTATTTCGACCTACACGGCGACGCTTTGCCGCCAACTGGCCTCTACCAACGTGTTCTAAAAGAACTTGAAACACCGCTCATTGAAATCTCACTTGATGCGGTTGGTGGAAATCAAGCTAAATGTGCAGATTTACTTGGCATAAACCGCAATACACTGCGCAAAAAAATCTCAGAATTAGATATTAAAATAACGAAGAAAAGGACTGTGGTTTAAAAGGGATAGATGTGCTCGATTGTAATCATTTTTGATCATATCCACGCACATCACCTTACAATGCGCTTAAGCTAAAATGCTCGAAACCTTAAATAGTAGAAAACTTCAGAAAATAGTCTCCTTGCGGCGCCAGCGCCGCATCGGGAATGCCTTTGTTCTAAGCGTTTTTATACTGGGTCCCTTATTAGCAATATGCACATTTTTAATCTTAGGCCCCTTTGAAAGTTCCAATACATCCACCTATCTACGCTCAATCTTACTGCTTGATATCATTTATGTTTTCATTCTAGCGGGCCTGATTGCACTTCGTGTCGTGAAAACAATCGCCGCACGACGGGCCAAATCAGCTGGTTCGCAGTTGCACCTTCGCTTATCGACCGCCTTTATTTTTCTAAGCATCATACCAACAATCATCGTTGCGGTCTTTGCTGTTGTAACGATTAATTTCGGCCTAGAGGGGTGGTTTTCTCAGCGGGTCAAAAATGTTGTTAACAACTCCCAAGCCGCCGCCGCCGCATATCAGCAAGAACATAATGATGGCCTAGAAGAAGACACCCTTGCACTTGCGTCTTATATTACATCCGTTAGACGCCGCAGCTTGAACTTAACAGATGCCTCCTTAAGAGAAGTCCTGCACCAAGCCCAAAGCAATGTGCTTGGGCAACGAGAAATAAAAGAATCCTATATCATCTCGCGCGATGGCTCCATTATCACGCGGGGAGATCGATCTTATCTATTCGATTTTGAGCCTCCCTCAGAACAAGATTTCTCAAATGCAGAATCGGGTCAGCTGATATTTATCGAAGACTGGGATAATAATGAAAGCCGTGCATTGATTAGACTGCAAGCTTTCGCGGACCACTATCTCTATGTTAGCAGGTTGGTTGAAGGCGAGATCCTTGCACTTCTCTCTGATACGCAACAAACGATTTCTGCTTACAATAGGCTCGAAAAAGAACGCGGCCGATTAATTCTTGAATTTGCATTGATTTACATTGGCTTTGCGCTTCTTTTGATCCTCTCAGCCAGTTGGATTGGTTTGGTTTTTGCAGAGCGTCTTTCACGCCCAATTGGGCAGCTTGCAATCGCCGCGCAGCGCGTGGGGGAAGGCGATTTCAGCATTCGTGTCTCGGAAGAAGAAACCAATGATGAAATCTCACTATTACGCCGTTCTTTCAATACGATGACAGGTGAAATTAAAGCTCAAAGAGACGCACTTTTGGAGCGCAATGAGCAAATTGATCGCCGCCGTCGCTTATTTGACAATATTCTCACCTCAGTCACATCAGGTGTGATTGCCTTAGATAACTTGGGACACATAACTTTATGCAATAGATCTGCTTTGATCTTGCTCAATATCGAGCATGAAGATCAAGTTTTAAATCAGAAAATCGAAACCATCGCACCAGAATTTCAAAGTTGTTTCGATGAGCTTCGTGCAAATCAATTGGTCAATACTCAAAGCGAAATCACTTTAATTCGATTACGCATGCAAGAAAAACTACTCCTCAAAATCGCAACCCGCTATGATGAAGACAATAATATCGAAGGCTATGTGCTTGCTTTTGATGATGTAACTGATCTTGTTTCGGCTCAGCGCTCGGCTGCTTGGGGAGATGTTGCACGTAGAATTGCGCATGAAATCAAAAATCCTCTGACTCCCATTCAGCTCTCTGCAGAACGCATATTACGCAAATTTGGGAAAAACATGTCTCAAGACGAAAAAGACAGCTTAGAGCAATATACATCCGTTATCGTGAGGCAAACGGGTGATTTGGGGAGAATTGTGGATGAGTTTTCTCAATTTGCTCGCATGCCAGCTCCCGTACAAAAAGAAACAAACCTTATCAAAGTTTTAGACGATGTTATTTTACTTCAAGAAAATGCGCGCGATGATATCATCTACGATAAAAACTTTGAGAAAAATGTCATCGAGCTAAATATCGACTCTACTATGATTGGGCAGGCTCTAACAAATTTGCTAAAAAATGCAGCAGAAGCCATTGATCAAAAAATCGAGCAAGGTGACACCGCAGGCTATATTCCCAAAATTATTATCAGCGTCTTACAAGATACTGATAATATATGCATAAAAATTACAGATAACGGAATAGGATTGCCTTCTGATCGCAGCCGCTTATTCGAACCTTACGTTACGACACGTAAAAAGGGGACTGGTCTAGGGCTTGCAATTGTCAAAAAGATACTTGAAGAACACAATGCGACCTTAGACTTATCGGATGGGGAAATGATAGAAGGTAGCAATTGGATTGGAGCATGTGCTACAGTGCGCTTGCAACTATCAAAATAGTATTGAGTATAAAAAATTAAAGTTAAAAACTGGAAAGCGAATAATGAGTAATATTTTGATCGTAGATGACGAACGAGATATTCGTGAGTTAATTGGTGATATTTTAAATGACGAAGGCTTTGAAACTCGTCTAGCATCTAATTCTGAAGAATGCTTAAGCCAATTATCTAGCTCACTACCATCTTTGATCATCTTAGATATTTGGCTCAATGACAGCCAGATGGATGGGATTGATATCTTAAAATACGTTAAAAACAACTATCCCGATGTTCCAGTTATCATCATTTCAGGCCATGGAAATGTTGAGATCGCAGTCGCGGCGATCAAGCAGGGTGCTTATGACTTTATTGAAAAACCATTTAATATCGACCAATTGCTTGTTGTAATCTCACGCGCGATGGAAACAGCTTTATTAAGAAAAGAAAATACGGCCCTCAAACGCCCCGATAAAACTGAACCCGAATTAATTGGCAATTCACCGATTTTTAAAACATTTAAATCACAACTCTCCAAAGTATTTAAAACCAATAGTCGGGTCTTATTAACAGGCCCATCAGGCTCCGGCAAAGAATTGGCCGCTCGATATATTCATGAAAATTCTTCGCGCAGTGATTATCCTTTTTGTACAATCTCACCATCCACTATTGATTATAATTTAATTGATGAGTTTCTTTTCGGTAAAGAAAGTGATGACAAGATAGAGACTGGCGCTTTTGAGAAAAACAATAGGGGCACGATTTACTTCGATGAAATCGTGGAACTCCCTATAGAAACACAGGCAAAGCTTATCCGCTTATTGGTTAACCAAGAATTTACGCGTATGGGGGGAAGTGAAAAAATATCTGTCGATTTGCGAATAATTTCTTCTTCTTCGCATAATTTAGATGCGGCAATTCAAAATGGGAAACTAAAAAAAGAGCTCTATCACCGCATCAATGTTATGCCGATCGCCGTGCCTGATCTTGGTCAAAGGCGCGAGGATATCCCAGAACTTGCAGCCTATTTCATCGAGCAATTGCATAGAGAGCAGGGCCTATCAAAACGTGAGTTTAGCCCTGATGCTTTAGGCGTTTTGCAAACCATGTCTTGGCCTGGGAACATACGTCAATTGCGAAATATTATTGAGCGTGTTTTGATTTTGGGTGATGAGAATAAACCTATCGCAGCCGATGAACTGCCGGTAGAAAAGCCCAATTCTAACAAACCAAACTCTCAATTCCTGCCCCCATCGATTGCGAATTTGCCGTTGCGAGAGGCTAGGGAGCTTTTTGAACGAGAATATCTAATTTCTCAAATAGAGCGCTTTGGCGGCAATATTTCTCGAACCGCAGCTTTCATTGGCATGGAAAGATCAGCTTTACATCGCAAGCTAAAATCCCTAAATTTAACAACTACTCAAAAACAAGCTACCCTTGCCGAAAAAGAAGTTTTATAAGAAAAGTTGACCTTAGCTTTATAAAATGAAATTTTGATCGAGCTAATGGAATTGTACTAATCTTATAGGATAAAGATGAAAGTCATCATTTGCGGAGCAGGTCAAGTTGGTTGGCAAATTGCGCGCCAACTTTCGAATGAGAATAATGATGTCACGGTTGTGGACAACAATCCAGCACTCGTTCGTAGAGCTATGGATACGCTCGATGTGCAAGGGGTTGAAGGATTTGCATCATATCCTGATGTTCTTTCTCTCGCAGGTGCGCGCGATGCAGATATGATCATCGCCGCGACGCATTCTGATGAGGTCAATATGGTGATTTGCCAAGTTGCCCACTCCGCTTTTGGCGTTTCACGCAAAATCGCACGCCTGCGCGCTCAAAGCTATCTTACGGCTTTATATTCCGATTTATATCGACGTGATCACATGCCAATTGATGTTGTTATTTCTCCAGAAGTTGAGGTCGCCCAAGCCGCTTTAAGGCGTCTATCCTCTCCAGCTGCTTTCGACACACAAGATTTCTTAGATGGCCAAGCACAGCTCGTTGGCTTCCAGCTAGATGAAGATTGCCCCGTCTTAGAGACTTCGCTTAAAGAACTCTCTGAACTTTTCTCAACACTGCGCGCCACAGTTGTCGCAATACGGCGCCAAGGCAAATTATTTTCAACAAAAGCAAGTGACCAGCTGTTTGCAGAAGATGAAGTCTATCTATTTGTACAAAAAGATGATTTTTCGAGAGCGCTGGAAATCTTTGGCAAACCACAGCCAAAACTGTCACGCGTCTCAATCATGGGCGGCGGCAATGTTGGTTTACAAGTTGCGCAAGCTCTTGAAGAGAGAACTGAGCGCGTCAGAACAAATATTATTGAGAAAAACCGAGCCGTCGCGGAAGTTGCCGCAGATCAGCTAGAGCGCACGATTGTTCTCAATGGCGATGCTTTAGATCAAGATTTGCTAAAAGAAGCCGGAGTGGCGCGTGCTGATGCGGTGCTATGTGTTACCGATGATGATAAAGTAAATATGCTCTCTGCGGTGCGTGCAAAACAATCTGGATGCACGCGAGCAATATGTCTTATCAACGATCCATCTCTCATCCCAATCATTTCCGCACTTGATATTGATGCATATATAAACCCTCGAGCAACAACTGTCTCATCCATTTTGCGACATGTGCGCCATGGGCGTGTTCGAAATGTTTATTCCGTCGGAGAAAGTGAAGCTGAAGTGATTGAAGCGCAGGTCTTGCCTTCTTCAAGCATTTGCGGTCCTCCGCTCAGAGAGTTGAACTTCCCTGAAGGTGCGCTGATTGGAGCCATATCAAAGTCCGGCACATATGTGTCTCCGAAAGGTGATACAATTTTAGAAGAAGGAGATGTCATAACAATTTTTGCCCTTTCTTCTGATGTACCTGATGTAGAAAATCTACTGCAGGTGAGCATTGAATATTTTTAAGTCTCTTTTCACATGAGATTTCTATCTCGCATCCCGCTTTTCGCGCAACTTATTCTTGTAAGTGGCTTATTAATGCAGATCCCTGCAGTTTTTGGCGCGACAACTGGCGATCTCGAAAGCGCGCGTATCTTTTTCTATGCGGGGATATTCACCTCAGTCTTAGCGCTCTTTGGAGCGATTGCCAGCTATAAACCTCTCTCTCAATCCTCGCAGATTGTAAGAAGGGCAGGGCGAAACCAACTTCTCATTCTCGTGTCCTGCTATACGATACTTCCTTGTCTACTTGCCATCCCATTCTTGGACGCCATTGGCAATACGACCGCACTCAATGCTTATTTTGAAATGGTCTCCGCTCTCACAACGACGGGCGCCACCCTTTTTGATACATCCGGACGCTTACCTGACACCGTGCATCTTTGGCGATCTGTGGTGGGGTGGCTTGGCGGATTCATCGCGTGGCTCAGCGCAATTGCTATACTTGCTCCTCTAAATTTAGGGGGATTTGAGGTGATCGCCTCACGTAATGTGACCTATCAACCCAATAAAGACAACCAGATCATCGAAATCGCAAACCCGAGAGGGCGCATTGCAATCTACACGAAGCGGTTTTTACCGATTTATCTCGTCGCAACAGCGCTACTTTGGCTTCTTCTGACAATAGCCGGCGAAACGCCTTTTATTGCTTTAACCCTAGCTATGGCAACGCTTTCAACATCGGGCATCTCTCCAGTTGGCGGGCTGACAGGGGGAAACGGCAGCCTCATTATTGAAGCCTCTATTCTGATTTTTTTGTTTTTTGCCCTCTCACGCAAATCTTTTACGTTTGAAAAACGCCTTAAAGATAGCCCTCCTATTCACAAAGACCCAGAAATTAAAATCGCCATCTTTCTCGCTATTATTGTAACTGTATTTCTATATTTGCGACACTGGGCTGGGGCTCTTGAAATTGAAGGAAATTGGACAATATCACTCGCCCTTGAATCTATCTGGGGAAGCGTGTTCACCATTTTGTCGTTTTTAACCACATTAGGCTTTGAGAGCACAGCTTGGGATCATGCGAAGGCATGGGCTGGATTGCAGACACCTGGGGTTTTATTATTAGGATTGGCGATATTTGGCGGCGGGGCGGCGACAACTGCAGGTGGCGTAAAGCTAGTTCGCTTATATGCTCTCGTCAGGCATGGAGAGAAAGAAATTGAGAAACTTGTCTCGCCGAATTATGTCAGCGGTGCAGGGCGCCTCGCACGCAGAATTCGCAAAGAAGGCGCGCAGGTTGCTTGGCATTATTTCATGGCCTTTGCGCTGACGATTGCCTTGGTTATGCTTTTGCTATCCTTGCTCGGACAAAGCTTTGAAGAAGCCGCAATTTTTACGATTTCAGCCATAACGACCACTGGGCCTCTTGTTGAAATCGCCAGCAATGCAGAATTGAGTTACGTCGATCTCGGCAGCTTTGAAAAAATCATCCTGATGATCACAATGATTTTAGGAAGATTAGAACTTCTCGCAATTATTGCCTTATTGAACCCAAATTTTTGGCGTATGTGATCAAAGAGGGCGCAGTCTTTTCTACCGCACTGCGAAATAACGCTTTAAGCCTTGACAAGACCCAGAAAAGCTTGTGATTGTTCGAGGGAGCGTATGATAAAATCATGCCCATAAATAATAATAAAATAAAGGCAAAAGAATGGCCTCAGATAAGCAAAACCTACAAGATGCTTTTTTAAATCACGTCCGCAAAACGAAAACCCCTGTTACGGTTTTTTTAATCAACGGTGTGAAGTTACAAGGCGTTATTACGTGGTTTGATAACTTTTGCGTTCTCCTTCGCCGTGATGGCCAAACGCAATTGGTGTATAAACACGCGATTTCTACGATAATGCCAGCACAATCCATCAATCTATATGATGGCGAAGACCAGCAATAAAAAAGGTCTAACATTGCAAGAGCACGAGATACGGAAAACCCGTTCATGGGTAATCCACCCTGAATTATTGTCAGATCGCAATCGCAGAGATGCAACAAGCGGTCTCAATGAAGCAATTTCATTGGCAGAAGCCCTGCCAAACCTTGAAGTGATTGGAAGTGCAATTGTGCGTCTTCCAAAATTTCACTCTGGCCAGCTTTTTGGAAAAGGTAAGCTTGAAGAGCTTCAAAATATTCTGAAAACAAATGACATAGAACTCGTCCTAATCGACGGGCCTGTGAGCCCTGTTCAACAGCGTGTTTTGGAAAAACAGTGGAAAGTCAAAATCCTTGATCGAACAGGTTTGATTTTAGAAATCTTCTCTGATCGCGCGCGGACGCGAGAGGGCGTTCTACAGGTAGAAATGGCCGCGCTCAGCTATCAAAGAACACGTCTTGTAAGAGCTTGGACGCACCTTGAGCGCCAAAGAGGCGGATTGGGCTTCGTTGGTGGCCCAGGCGAAACACAGATCGAGGCGGATAGACGCGCCATTGATGATCAATTGGTCAGATTGCGCCGCCAGCTTGATAAAGTTGTGAAAACACGTGAACTACACCGCGCTTCGCGCGCGAAGATACCCTTTCCAATTGTCGCCTTAGTTGGCTATACAAATGCTGGAAAATCTACATTTTTCAATACAGTAACAGGTGCAGACGTTTTTGCAAAAGATATGCTATTTGCGACGCTAGATCCAACGATGCGCCAATTGAAAATCGAAAACGCGCACGGTGGGGATCGTGAAATTATCCTCTCTGATACTGTAGGTTTCATTTCATCTCTCCCAACACAGCTTGTCGCTTCTTTTCGGGCAACGCTTGAAGAAGTCCTCGATGCAGATTTAATCCTACATGTCCGCGATATTGCACATGAAAAATCAGAAGAGCAAAAAACTGATGTTCTGCAGATTTTAAAAGATCTAGGCATCAAAGACAGCGCTCCAATCTATGAAGTGTGGAATAAGATTGATCTCTTAGATGATGAGGCAAGATCTATCCGCCTTGAGCGCGCGCAGATGGAAGAAGATAAATTTGCGATATCAGCTGTTTCTGGCGAAGGCGTGGAAGACTTATTATCTGCAGTCTCTGCCTTTTTTGAAGAAGATAAAATTCAAAGAAAAATCCTGCTTCCTTATGATCAAGGCAAAAAACGCGCTTGGCTTTTCAAAGAAGGTGTCGTTTTAGAAGAAGAGCCGAATGAGGAAGGCTATCAAATTGAGGTCCTTTGGACACCGCGACAGGAAAAACAATTTAGGGAAATGTCATAATGGCGCATAAACTTTATCTCTATCTTATCCATGCACAAGCGGATGCATCTATTTCTCAAAGACACAAAGGTCTTTTGACGGGCAAAAACTATGCAATGAATTGTTTTGCGGTAGATGGAGATATTGAACAGGCGCAAAAGTCTGTTTCCAATATCTTATCAAAGTTTGGCTGGAAAAATATTGAGTTTATTCAAAGCAAAGAAGTCCCTCAAAAGCTTTCTGCAATTCCAGACAAACAGCTGCAGGAATTAGCCAAAACAGCGGGCCGTAAGGGATTTGCCTATCACGTTTACTCCAGCCCCATTGAATAATACATGATATTTGTTGCCACCCTTTCAAATGAGGGTGGCGAAGGGCAGGGGCGCCGTCACTCTTATTACCCTCACTCTGATGAGAGTGCGTAAAATCTATTTTACCGCCCCTTAAAAAAGCTTCCAAGAATCCCACGCACAATGCGACGACCTGTCGTACCTGTGAGCTCTTTTACGAGCATATTGCCGAAAGCTTTGCTTATATTTTGGCTAGAAGAGGTTTTCTTTGGTGCAGCTGAGCGTTGATAGGATGTGCCACTATATCGCCGTGCATGATTGAATGCTTTTTCAGATGTTGAAAGCTGGGAAGCGTCTTCAGAATTGATTTCATCTTGATCAATTGCAGCCTTCTGAGCGCGCGCCTTCAACATTTCCGAGGCGCTTTTGCGGTCAATAATCTGCTCATATTTCCCAGATAGAGGAGAATTCAAAATATAACTTTGCCGCTCATGTGCTTCTATTGGCCCTAATTGGCTCGAAGGTGGGCGAATTAATGTTCTTTGCGCCATACCTGGGACGCCTTTTTCTTCTAAAAATGACGTTACGGCTTCTCCCGTTCCGACTTCTTTAATCGCAGTTTCGATATCAAATGAAGGGTTTGGGCGATAAGTCTGCGCAGCCATTTGCAATGCTTTTTGATCACGGGCTGTGAAGGCGCGCAGAGCATGCTGAATACGATTCCCTAACTGGCTCAATATATCTTCAGGTATATCATCCGGATTTTGCGTGACAAAATACACACCAACTCCTTTAGAACGGATCAGACGCGCCACTTGTTCCACCTTATCCACAAGGGCTTTTGGGGCATCATCGAACAATAAATGTGCCTCGTCAAAAAAGAAAACCAGCTTGGGCTTATCTGGGTTTCCAACCTCAGGAAGTTCTTCGAATAATTCAGAGAGCAACCAGAGCAAAAATGTTGCATAAAGCCCTGGGGAAAGCATTAATTGATCTGCGGATAAAATATTAATACAGCCGAAGCCTTTTTCATCTTTCAAGAACAAATCTTGAATATCCAACGCAGGCTCACCAAAGAAATATGTGCCTCCTTGATTCTCTAAGACCAACAGTGATCTTTGAATAGCCCCAATGGACGATTTAGAAACATTTCCGTATTCAAGCGTCAGCTCATCTGCATTTTGCCCGCACCAAGAAAGCAAGGCGCGTAAATCCTTTAAGTCCAACAAAGGCAAGCCTTGCTCATCAGATACTCGAAAAGCGACGTTGATCACACCTTCTTGCGCCTCAGATAGACCGAGCAAGCGAGAAAGGAGGAGGGGGCCCATATCAGATATTGTCGTCCGGATCGGATGGCCTTGCTTGCCGAAGAGATCCCAAAATATAACGGGATAGTGCTCGTATAAATAATTTGTATAATTGATTTTTGTTGCGCGCTTTTCAAACGCATCATGCAACTTATGTTCAACACGCCCTGAATTCGCCAATCCAGAAAGATCACCCTTTACATCCGATAAGAAAACAGGAACGCCGGCTTTGGAAAAACCTTCTGCAAGTATCTGTAATGTTACAGTTTTACCAGTTCCAGTTGCGCCAGCAATCAAGCCATGGCGATTACCATACTTCAGTAATAACTCTTGTTTTTGAGAATAATTTTCTGCTCCGCCACCAACAAAAATACCATTATTCATTCTTATCTACCCCTGAATATGATTTAAACAACAAAATTTGTACTATCTTTGTTCACATGAACTCTTCATTAACAATTATACCCTAGGTATATATGTAGTTGATCCAATCCTCCCGGATCAACCACTTCCTCCCTGTCAAACTGGCCGCCCGATGATTATTCGGTGCGGCCATTTTTTTATAATAATTTTTCTAATATGATCGTAAGAAATAATCCAACAATTGCAAATAATATCGCATATGCAACTGCATATTGTATCTTATCAGCTCGATTGCCATTTTTCTTTTTCGCTTTTCCGAGGCCCGTGAAACATCCTAAAGCCGCCATAATTATTATTACCATCGTTTATTCCTTCGAATACAATTTCTAAGACTGATTACCACGGGTTGCACCTTGATCTCAACTGATCAAAAATAATACATAATACTCATTATCGGAATATGTTCTTAGATTAAAATCAGACTTTAAGAACCTTATCTGCGTACATCTGCGCATAAAGAAGACCTTCCCTTAAGCCGCGATCGGCCACAGATAATCTGTCTGTTGGCCATGAGCGCAATAAGGCTTGCAAAATGGCAGATCCCGACATGATGAGAGACTGACGATCATGCGTCAGGCGAATGTTTTTTTGCCGTCCCTCAGCACTCAGGCCCAGATAGCCGTTTATGACACTGTCGATTTCCTCAGATGTCATCCTTAAACCATCGACTTTATTACGATCATAGCGGCGTAGCCCTAAATGCGATGCAGCAACAGTTGTCACGGTGCCAGATGTTCCAATGATTTGGAAACCCTCCCGATCTTGCCCGTTGATATAAGGAATGAAATCGGCCAGCTGTTCTTCAAAATGGCAAGACATTAATGCAAATCTTGCATTCTCATCTTTTACATCTGCGAATTTCTGCATGAGTGTGGTCACACCCAAAGGAACTGAGATCCAATCTACGACACGCACCTGAGAATTGGGCATGCTCCCTTGAGTGATCATGCCCGTTTTCATTTTCATGATCGATTTAGAGCGCTCTTGTGGAGGCACAGCCGATAGATCAATCCAGACAAGTTCTGTTGATCCGCCGCCGATATCAATCACGAGCAGTTGTTCCGTTTTCGCAGAGACCAAAGGCGCACATGAAATAACGGCAAGGCGCGCCTCTTCTTCCGTTTTAATAATCTCCAACCTAAGCCCTGTTTCTTTGCGGACTTTTTTGAGAAAATCACGTGAATTCTTTGCTCTTCGGCAGGCTTCAGTTGCAACCAATCGCATCCGTTTTACTTGATATTTATCAAGCTTTTTTCTGCAAACCTTTAAGGCTTGGACCGTGCGAAAAATTGAACTTCTAGACAAACGGCCAGAACTTTCTAATCCGCTCCCCAATTGGACGGATTTCGAAAAACTATCAACCACACGAAAATGATTGCCTATCGGTTGGGCAATCAACATGCGGCACGAATTCGTACCGAGATCCAATGCCGCATATAAATCGGCTGAATCGGCTTTTTTGAGTGCAGTGCGCTCTACCGGTTTTGGGAACGCGCCCGCACTTTTGGGACGCTTGGGCGCCATCTCTACGCCCTCCATTTCAAGTTACGCAAACAATAACCGCATTTACTGTGAAAGAACAAGAGCTAGTGAAAGAATATATAAAATACTAAAGCCCCTACTCTATTGCTTTCATGATCTTGTTGAAAAGAATTCAAACTGATCCGCACTCAAATATCTTTTATGTTCAACGCGAATATTTTACTCATGATATTATGCATTTTGGAGAAGCTGATGCCCGAAGTTACAATAATCTTTTGGAGAGATATCCCCGCTCAGGTTCGTATCGGACGCGGTCGAAAAGCTGCCCGTGCCATTTTGAGCGAACGATTTGAGCAAGCGATTGATCGTGTTGCGATGAAAATCGGCGCGACAGACGGCGATGCCTACACAAAAGAATGGCGCGATTCTATTATTGAGGCGCAAATGCCCCATGATGAAGCGTCTCCGAAAGAGATTGTGCAAGCGCATATCAACGCATTAGAAAAACAATTTGATACAATGCGACTTAAGCAGCTAATAGATAATGATGGCTTTGATCCAAAATAAATTGAGCCTATAAATTTTCAACAACGCAAAGCAAAGGGTGATCTATGACACGCACCATCATTGAGAGTAAAACAAAGTCTGTGATTATGGGGTTTGATGAGCCTTTTTGCGTTATTGGAGAGCGCATAAATCCGACAGGGCGCAAAAAACTTGCTGCAGAACTGGAGCTTGGAGATTTTTCTACGGTCGAAAGAGATGCAATTGAGCAAACCGCATGCGGTGCAACAATTTTAGACATCAACTCTGGCGCTGTTTTTTCAAATAAAATGGCCGAAGATCCCAGATATGCCGATAACAACTTTGTAGAACCCCCTCTCATGAGAGATTTGATCTCTCGGGTTCAATCCGTTGTTGAGACACCTTTATGCATTGATAGCTCGGTCCCTGCTGCTTTGGAAAGTGGCCTGGAGGCATGTGAAGGGCGCCCTCTTGTGAATTCAGTGACGGGAGAAGAAGATCGCTTAGAGCGTGTCTTGCCATTGATCAAAAAATACAATGTCCCTGTTGTGGCCATTTCAAATGACGATAGTGGCATTTCAGAAGATCCAGACGTCCGCTTCAATGTTGCCAAAAAGATTGTCGAACGTGCGGCTGATTTTGGTATTCCAGCACATGATATTGTCGTGGATCCCTTAGTGATGCCAATCGGCGCTATGGCAACAGCTGGGCAGCAGGTCTTCGCTCTCGTGCGTCGTTTGAGGGCTGAATTGGGTGTGAATACGACATGCGGCGCATCCAATGTTTCATTTGGTCTGCCTCATAGACATGGGATCAATGCTGCATTTTTACCCATGGCCATTGCATCGGGTATGACTTCTGCAATTATGAACCCGATACGACCACAAGAAATGGAAGCTGTTAGAGCCGCTAATCTCTTAATGAACCACGATCCAGATGGTTCAAATTGGATCGGATTTTCTCGCGTTTTATCTGATGTTGCAACGGGCACAAGCTTTTTAGAAGCGTCAAATAATGCGACGAGCGCAAAGGCTGCTGGCGGTCGCAGAGGCGGCGGGCGCAGACGTCGTGGTTGAAAAGATCAAAAGTGAAAAGGAAAGAATATGACAAAGCTCATATGCTTTAATAAGCCGTTTAATGTTCTTTCTCAATTCACAGATAAAGGATTGGAAAATTCAACGCGCCAAACTTTATCAGACTTCATAAAAATCCCTCGCGTGTATCCCGCTGGGCGCTTGGATCGTGATAGCGAGGGGTTATTATTACTCACGGATAATGGCAAACTGCAGGCTCAGATTTCCAACCCTCGATTTAAGATGGAAAAAACATATGTTGTGCAAGTGGAAGGCGAGATTACAGCCAAAGCCTTGCATGGTTTGCGTAGCGGGCTTGAGCTCAAAGATGGTATGAGCAAACCGGCAAAAGCACATAAAATAGACTCGCCAGAATGGTTATGGCCACGCAATCCTCCTGTAAGGTACCGGAAAACCGTTCCAGACAGTTGGATCACCCTCTCAATATCTGAGGGGCGCAATAGGCAAGTGAGACGCATGTGTGCTCATGTCGGCTTTCCAACCCTTCGTTTAATTCGGACTTCAATCGGCCCCTATTCTATTGAGAATATATCACTCGGCAGCTGGCAAGAGGCCGATGCAGGCGCGATCAATCCTCGCAAAGACTAGGCAACATCACAAAGGCCCACATAATGAGCAATGATCCATTCGTGATTTTCATGCCATCAGGCAAACGCAGCACGGTACCAGCTGGCACAACTGTTTTAAAAGCAGCGCAAGAGCTAGGCGTCGATCTCGATAGCGTATGTGGTGGCAATGGTTCTTGCGCGAAATGCCAAGTCGAAGTCGCGGAAGGGGATCATTCAAAACATAATATCACTGTATCTGAAAATGCTTTGAGCGCGTTCAATCGCATTGAAGAAAGATATAAGCGTGTTCGCGGATTAAAGCCTGGGCGCAGGCTGGGATGCCAAGCTTGTATAACGGAAAATGTCGTTTTGCATATTCCTCCGGAAAGTCAAATTCATCAACAAGTTGTCCGCAAATCCGCTTCGAGCGAGGATATGGATATCAATCCCTCTATTGTTGTTGAGCACTTGAAAATTCCTTCAGCTGACATGGATGATCCAATCGGCGATTTAGAGCGCCTGCAAAATGCATTAGAAGCACGCCTTGGATACCGTTTAGAAAGCCTCCATTTAAAAGATATCCAGTATATTCAAAGCGCTTTATCGAAGCACGATGGTGAAATCTCTATCGCCCTCCACAAAACGCATAATACCCCTGCCCGTTTCCTCGAAATTTGGCCCTATAAGAAAGACCCTGATTTATACGGCGTAGCCATTGACTTAGGTTCAACAACGATTGCGGGACATCTGATTAACATGAAAACAGGCCAGATCATGTCCTCTGGCGGCATTATGAATCCTCAAATTCGATTTGGGGAAGATTTAATGTCTCGCGTTTCATTTGCGATGATGAATGAGGGCGGCGCTGAAAAAATGTGCGTTTCAATTCGAGAAGCGCTCAATGATTTACTCAAAGTGCTGTCAGAGAACGCGCAGGTGCCGCTCGAAAATATAGTTGAGCTTGTGGCGGTTATGAACCCAGTTATGCATCATATCCTCCTAGGCTTTGATCCTATTCCCTTAGGCCAATCTCCATTTGCTCTCGCCAGCAGTTCAGCACATCTCTTACCAACAAAAGAGATCGATCTAAATATTGCTGATCGAGCGATGCTTTATGTCTTACCTCTCATTGCGGGGCACGTTGGCGCAGATGCGGCCGCAGTCGCACTTTCTCAAGCGCCTCATAAAAGCGAAGAACTCGTTTTAATCATAGATGTGGGGACAAACGCTGAAATAATCCTCGGCAACACATCTCGCGTGCTTGCGTGCTCTTCCCCAACCGGCCCTGCCTTTGAAGGCGCACAAATCTCTTCAGGGCAGCGCGCTGCTGCGGGAGCAATTGAGAGAATAGAAATAGATCCAGATACCAAAGAACCACGCTTTAAAGTAATCGGGTGTGATTTATGGTCCAACCATGAAGATTTTCATACACAAACAGCCGTCAGCGGCATTACGGGCATCTGCGGCTCTGGGATCACTGAGGCCGTTGCTGAGATGCGCATGGCGGGCCTCTTAGATCAAAATGGTTTAATAGGGAGCCCTGAAGCCACAGGCACATCGCGCTGCAAAGAAAACGGGCGCACATACGAATACATCATATATGATGGGCGCCCTGAAGGCGGCAGCACCATTTCTGTTACGCAAGGAGATATTCGCGCCATTCAGCTTGCAAAATCTGCATTATATGCAGGGAGCAAGCTCTTAATGGATGAATTTGGTGTCGATCAAATCGACCGCGTTGTCCTTGCTGGCGCTTTCGGGGCCCATATCTCGCCCAAACACGCTATGGTTCTTGGCATGATACCTGATTGCCCGATAAACAACGTATCCTCCGCTGGTAATGCGGCCGGCACCGGCGCAATCATTGCCCTCTTGGATCAAAATTCTAGAATCAAAATTGAAGAATTAGTGCTCGACATCACTAAAATTGAAACAGCCATCGAGCCTAAATTCCAAGAGCATTTTATTGCGGCAAATGCCATTCCTCACGCAATAGATCCTTTTGAAAACTTACAAACGATTGTTACGTTACCTCATGTTGATTTCAACCAATCAAATGCTAAGAGAAGCAGGCGTCGGCGCAAGTAGACACAATGCTATAGCTGCATCATTAAAAATGAAAATGCCAGACTCCCCAATATTGGCACTAAATAGACCCAGCTTCGAAGATTAAACGTATTTTGAATAACCAGCAGATGCACAATCGCGCCAGATAAAATCATGCCAACACTGATGGGCAGAAAAAACGTATCTGAAGTCTGAAAAATATATGCCCCCAATTGCAGTTGATAAAACATCATACAAAGGGCACCAACCCCAGCCCAGCTGATCGACATTCCAAGAGCCAGAGGCGTTGCTTGAGATTGCCAAAGCCAGAAAAACGTTAAAGAAATAAGGATAGAAATGAGTGAGATCGTACCAAATGTTAATTTTAAAGCGCGCATTTCACCAAGACAAAACGATAATAAGAGCAGACCAATCGTAACGATCAAAAATAAATAAAAGACTTGCTTCATTGATTAATAACCTCTTTGACAACGGCATCTAAAGCTTTTGATGCTTCTTTGTTTTTTTTAATGGCCTTCATAAACTCAGGTCCTTGGATGACTTTCTTCAAAGCGTCCCATAAACGGCTTAGAATATTCATTTTTATTAACCTCCACGCGGCAATCGCTCTTTGAGCATGGTGGTCAATTCGATCAATATTTGTGTGTTTTTCTCTAGTATTGATCGCGTTGCTGCATCTTTTTGCAAATCACGATAAAGTAAAAAAAACACCATAATCGCCCACGGGCCATGCTCTGACAGAGCATTAATTAACGCCTCACTCATCTCTCGCCTCTTTCCATCTTTGAAGAGCCGAGTTTTCAAAAAATACTTGTTTGTCAGAAGGCATCTCATCGATTTTATGGCGAGAAATCCTTTTGATGACTTGTCTCATTTTATCGATTTCTTGCGGCATCATCGCTAGGTTTTGCTTGAACTCTTGGCTTTTCATCTGAAAGCGCCCTCCAAAATAGAAGGAAACAACCACACCGACCAGCCACCAAAGAGGTTCTGGCACCAACGCCAAGCTTTGCATTCGCGTCGCGAACCAAATCGGATCAATCATCGCCGAGACCCATATCCCAATCGCTCCAAAAGCCATGAGAGGGCGTGGCAGACGATTTACGCCATCAATAAACGCATTAAACTTTGACGAATAACCATATGAAAACTCATTAGAAAATTGATCAATCACAGATTTTTTCAATTCTAAATCTCTGACCGCCCGCTTCTCTGAGTTTTCTTTAAAGATCTCAATGGAATTGACCAATCCTTGGCCAGAGCTTCCCATAAATGGCTTTAATATCTGTGACACTACCCCCATGAAGCCACCCTCGCCTCATGTTCATTATGTGACAAATGGTACCGAGGTGAAATAAATTCTTCTGCGCGCCTTATCCATCCTCCCTTAGAGCCTTGTTTCGTCGTTGCGAATTTGCGGTTGGATGGGCGTTTGTCGGCTATATGATAATAATAATTCCGCCGTGCGATGCCATAAGCATCAACAAAATGCTTAGATGATATTGATTTCGCTAGAAAACACGCTTCAATTGTTTTGGGGCCAACGATGCCATCTATTGCCACCTTAAGACCCATCTCATTCAAAAGCCTTTGCAAAATTCGAACAGCATTTTTGCCTGAATTTACATACATATCAAAAACGCTTGCATGTAGTTCTGCAGGCAATTCATCGAGACGTGGGCGCGTAAAATAATGTTCTGTAAAAATCTCTATCGCCTGATTTGGGGATAGTTTTTTTAAATCCTGAAGATCGACGATCTGATCCTCGTTAAGATCAATATCAAGTCTGCGTAGTGTTTTAAGCGTTACGCCAAAATGAGTTGCACCGCCTAGATCATCAGGATCATCAACATAACCACCCTCGCGCGCAACAATTTCTTGCGCGATTTCATGCACATTTTTCATAAGTCACTGCCCTATATTGTTATTTAAATATAGTGACTTAAATAATTTAATTAATTTAGAACTCAGCGCACTTAGGTGCTAAATTAAAGCAACAGGCCCTTACTGGCCTTGATAGACACCTTGCTCTTTTAAAGCGTCAACAACTTCTTGGGGCATATATGTTTCATCATGCTTGGCGAGTATTTCAGTGGCAACAAACACATCATTTTTGAGTTGCCCTGTCCCAACCATTCCCTCTTCTTCAGAAAATAAATCAGGCAAAATACCATTAAAGACCACAGGAACTTCATGAGCGCCATCATGAACAATAAAAGAAATTTCAGTACCTTCAGATCGAATGATGCTGCCCTCTTTAACAAGCCCACCTAATCGAAAGATTTCATTGTCTTTTGGTGGATTATCAATGACTTGAGTAGGAGAACGAAAGAGATTGATACCATCTTTTAAAGCAAATCCGATTAAGACGGTCGCTGAAATTAAAAAACCCATGAGCGCCAAAATGAGCTGTATACGTCTTTTTTTCTTTAGACTTTGCAAACCAGACATTGTATTCTCTTTATTTTAAATGACTTATGGGTAGATCGGGGCGCTTAAAAGGCCAGATGTCTCATCCAGTCCAAGCATTAAATTTGCGTTTTGAAGCGCTTGCCCAGAAGAGCCTTTCGTAAGATTATCCAAAGTCCCTACAATGATTGCGCGCCCTTCAATCCGGTCCGCCACAACGCCAATATGGCAAAAGTTAGAACCGCGCACATGTTTCATCGCAGGCACACTCCCAAATGGGAGGACCTTGACGAAGGGTTCATCCATATATTGCTTCACATAGGTCTCATAAATCATTTGCGCATCACCACGAACATATGCAGTGGCCAAGATGCCACGCGTCGCGGGAATTAAATTTGGCGTGAATTGAATTCGAACATCGCGCCCAGCCAATAAGGAAAACTCTTGATCAAATTCACCTAAATGCCTGTGCGTACCACCAACGGCATAAGGCAAAACAGAATCTTCAAGCTCGCCAAATAATAAATGCTCTTTAGCCGATCGCCCAGCTCCTGAAACAGCCACCTTTAGATCAAGAATGATATTATCTAAATCGATCACATTGCTCGCAATCAAGGGGCGCAAAATGAATTGCCCCGTTGCCGCATTACATCCAGTTCCAGCAACCAATCGCGCCTTCTTGATGTCCTCGCGGTAGAATTCACTCAGCCCATAAACAGCCGTTTTTTGCAACTCAGTCGCAGAATGTTCTTTGCCATACCATTTCTGATATTCATCTGGATCTCGAAGTCTAAAATCAGCTGATAAATCAACAACTTTAACAGAGTTTGGCAAGGTTGAAATAACAGCTTGCGACGTCGCATGTGGCAATGCACAAAATGCTACATCGATATTCGAAAAATCAATTTCTCCGATCTTGCAAAGAGCCGGTAAATTTAAATGACGAAGATGCGGATACACATCAGGCATAGCCATGCCAGCTTTGCGCTCACCAGAAAGTGCCGTGATTATTAAATCGGGGTGGTTTGCAATCAAGCGGATCAATTCCGCGCCTGTATACCCTGAAGCCCCTAAAATCGCGACATTATATCCCATTTTTTCACCTAATTGCATAACATTATTTCCCCAGCTTAATAAGCAAGATAGAGAAGAAAGACAATCAAAAGCAAAGAGCTATTTATACTTGCTCGAAAACTGTTTTTCTTTTTAAAAACTGTGTTGCGTTTCTGGAGACTTTTTCTGGATCACCTGTTGTCAAAAAGCGGTTTTGCGCGCCTTTCCCAATCATCTCAGGACGGCGTGTTAAATAGTCTGCCAAGCTTTCGGCGACTAAGTTTGCTTGCGAAAACACTTTCACATCACGCCCCAGTGCATCTTGAAATTCTTTTTCCATGATTGGATAATGTGTGCATCCTAAAATGGCAGCATCTGGAGAAGGCATTTTGCGTTTGAGCGCATCGACATGAGAGCGAACCAAAGCATCCGCTAGGATCATATCCCCATCCTCAATGGCATCCACGATGCCCCCACAAGCCTGTGCTTCGACGTCAACTCCGATTGCGCGAAAAGCCAATTCGCGCTGAAAGGCACGAGACGAGACCGTCGCAGGCGTTGCGAAAAGGGCGACATGTTTCACAGCAACCTCGCGCGGTGGAGAATTATCTCCCCACTGCCTCTCCGTCAGTGCCTCAATGAGTGGCACGAACACCCCTAAAACGCGCTTATCAGCAGGCAAAAACTCTTCTTGCATACGCTTTAAAGCGGCCGCAGAGGCGGTATTACAAGCTAGAATGACAAGATCACATCCTGCATCCCAAAGTTTTTCAACAGCTGAGGTGGTAAGTTTGTAAACATCATCTGCATCACGCACCCCATAAGGCGCATGCGCATTATCACCGAAATATACGAAAGGCACATCTGGCAAGCGCTTATTCAAGGCTTCATATACAGTCAGCCCGCCGAGCCCACTGTCAAACACACCTACGGCCATTTAATACCTCTCTTTCAAAGAAATACGCTCTTTAGCGCCATATTTTTCTTCAAATTCATACCCATACCCTATGTCGTTTTCGAAGTTACGCGACATAGAATAGGTGCGCTGCCTTAAAAAATTCATAAGTTTATTCGGATCGCCCCGATATTCGGCAAGTTCTTGAGGCTTGATGGGCTCTCCCACAGAAATATCAACAGCGCGATCAACCCGCGTTTTAAATTCACGAATAAGAAGCCCCATTCGCAAGGTCACATGCAGATGACTTGCCAAATTAAAGAGGCGCGAATTTGTTCCCTCAAAACATATTGGCACAACAGTAGCGCCAGATTTAGCAATCATTTTCGCTGTAAAACTACGCCATTTAGGATCGAGAGCCGTGCCAAAGGGCTTGGCGGATGTCGAAACCGTCCCACCTGGGAATATCCCAATAACGCCCCCTTGAGCCAGATAAGATAAAGCATCTTTGCGCGTTTTTAAATTCGTTGCTAAGGCCTCTTTTGTCTCATCAAAAGACACAGGCAATATAATTCGGTCTAAATCTTCCGCTTTTTTAAAGACGCGGTGCGCTAAAATTCTAAAATCACCCCGCGCTTGCGATAAAATATGTCCCAACATCAACCCATCAAGAATTCCATAAGGGTGATTGGCCACAACAACGACAGGCCCCTCTTTAGGGATGTTTTCTAAAGCGCCATTTAAAACATTTAAATGCAGCCCATATCTTTCGACCATAACTTGCCAAAAATCGCGCCCCTGAGCGACCTCTTGATCATAGCCTTCTGCGCGTTTGATGAGCCCAATTCTTCCAGAAGCATTTTCCATAAGCCGAATAAGACCACGCCCTGCTTTACTCTCTGCAGATGTCGAATATGAAATATCGCGCGCAACATCGCGTTGGAATGCTTTCAACGCGCGCTTATCTAAACTAGACGGCAATTTAAAATGATCATTTGGTGAATTATTGCTCAAAGCATTCTCCCAATTCTAAACTCAATTCATATAAGCACAACATTGCTACAATATACAAATCACGGTAGAAAATTATGGCCCATAAAAATCATTACGGGCCATATTTACTTTATGATTAATCTTTTGGACCAATCATTTTTTCTGGACGCACCACAGCATCGAAAGTCGCCTCATCCACAAAGCCAAGAGCAATGGCCTCTTCTTTGAGCGTCGTTCCGTTCTTATGCGCCGTTTTTGCAACTTTTGTCGCATTGTCATAGCCAATCGTAGGCGCAAGCGCTGTGACTAGCATCAAGCTTTCTTTCATCAAGCGATCGATACGCTCAACATTCGCTTTCGTGCCAACGACCATATTATCTGTAAACGCTGATGCTGAATCGCCTAAAAGCTGCATAGATTGCAAGACGTTATAAGACATCATTGGATTATAAACGTTGAGTTCAAAATGCCCTTGTGAGCCCGCAAATCCAACAGCTGCATCATTGCCCATCACATGCGCACAAACCATTGTGAGCGCTTCAGCCTGAGTTGGGTTCACCTTACCTGGCATAATTGAAGAACCAGGCTCATTTTCAGGCAAGATCAGCTCGCCCAAACCAGAGCGTGGCCCAGAACCGAGAAGACGCATATCATTGGCAA
>CALLMA010000098.1 GCA_938008015.1 uncultured Celeribacter sp. | reverse complement strand
CCGCGCGGTGGCATGATCCTCACAAACACGCCTGAAATCGCTAAAAAGATAAATTCAGCCATTTTCCCTGGCATTCAAGGCGGACCATTGATGCATGTGATCGCTGCAAAAGCTGTTGCTTTTGGTGAGGCACTGCGCCCTGAGTTTGAAGAATATGCAGCGCAAGTCATTACCAATGCGCAGGCGCTTTCTGATCAGCTTATGAAAGGCGGCCTCAATATTGTAACAGGCGGGACAGACACGCATGTTCTTCTTGTCGATCTGCGCCCGAAAGGCGTGAAGGGGAATGAGACTGAGCAGGCATTAGAGCGCGCGCATATTACCTGCAATAAAAACGGTATCCCATTCGATCCAGAGCCGCCAATGGTCACATCAGGTGTTCGCCTTGGCACACCTGCGGGGACGACACGTGGGTTTGGTGAAGCTGAATTTCGTCAAATCGCGGATTGGATTGTCGAAGTTGTTGAAGGGCTTGCGCAAAATGGCCCCGATGGCAACGCAGAAATTGAAGCGAAAGTTAGAGCTGAAGTGGAAGCCCTTTGCGATAACTTCCCTCTTTATCCAAATCTTTAATGTCTACTGACATTCAAAAACAAAAGGGGCTTAGGCCCCTTTTCTCTTGCAAGATAAAGCTCTAAAATTATCCAATCTATTCTTCCATGCCGTCATCCAAATATGCGGGCAAAAAATCATCAGAAAGCCTTATTATGCTAAACTCTGTCCAAACTGGGAACCCATCAACCAAGGCTCCGCTTTTGATCGTTCATGGCCTCTTTGGCTCTGCGCGCAATTGGGGGGCTATTCAGAAACGACTGTCAGATGAACGCCTCGTGATCGCAGTTGATATGCGCAATCATGGACATAGCTTCAAATCTCCCTCACATAACTATCATGATATGGCCGGGGATCTCAAAGAAACATTGGAGCCTTTAGTCGCAGAGCACGGTCCTCTTCATGTGTTGGGTCACTCTATGGGGGGCAAGGCCGCGATGGCGCTGGCTTTGACACATGCTGACTTGCTCAAATCCCTTATTGTCGCCGATATTTCTCCAATCGCTTACCAGCACGACAACACCCCCCTCGCCGACGCGATGCTTTCTCTTGATCTTAACACAATAGAACGTCGTTCAGATGCCGATGCACAGCTTGCCAACTCGATCACCGACCCCAGTGTGCGCGCTTTTTTAACGCAAAGCCTTGTTGTAAAAGAGAAGCGTTGGCTTTTAAACATTGCCGTCTTGCGCCAGCAAATGCCACAAATCGTTGGCTGGCCAGAAGAGCTTATGAGCAATACAGGCATTCACTTTGAGAAGCCTACATTTTTTCTAAGTGGCAAGAATAGCAACTTCACATCGCCAGATCACCGCGCTGAGACCAAAGCCCTTTTCCCAAATTCAAGCTTTGCTTCAATTGCAGATACCGGCCATTGGCTCCATGCGGAAAAGCCTCGTGAATTTGAAAAAACAGTGCGTTATTGGATGAATTCAACCGATTAATTATTGCAATTCATTAATATCTTGCTGAGTCACGACATAAGTCGCCGTGCATTTCACGATATCACTCGGGCCCAATGATGCGACTGAAAAATCAGTTGTACCAAGCTGCGTATGCCGATTATTATCGTCTGTATCAATCACACATCCAACAAAATCAAGCGCAGCCCCCTTGCCTTGATGATTGTCCGAAATCTCAACAGGCGCTAGAATTTGGTTGCCCGTGTTTGAAATCGTATAAGTATATTCGATCACATCTCCGACCTTGACCCCCTCTGGCGGGATCGTTGAACCATCAAGGAGGCGCGATGTTTTTACAACGCTGACATCGGGATTTTTCTTTAAGAGCGTTGTCGCAAAGACGATCTCACCTGCTGCGCCCAGCCGAGTAATTTCATTTCCGGCATCGAATACTGGATCGGAAGAAATTGCATAAACATTGTCAATATATTCATAGTCTATCAGATCTTGCTCGGTGATTTGATAGGTTCCTTGGTACGACCAAATCTCACCGGCATTTAGCACGCCATCATTGGAGATGCTCTCGCTAAATGTCAGATTGGGTAAGAAATCACTAAGATCGCCATCCTTATCCAACACGTCTTCTACCGTCACATTCAAAAAATCGATAGTGTTTGGATTTTTGACTTCCACGTTATAGGTTAAAAGCTTTTGTTCATCGGTTTCAACAATATCCACTTTTTTTGCGGCTTCAATTCGCTCTCCAATCTTCTGGAAGGCCATATAGGCAACAAATTCAGTTGTATGCCGGCGATCAGCTGTCACCGCTTCTTCAACAGATAAATCAATCTCATTACCAGCAAATGGATCGGAACCATAAAGAGTTGCAAATCCTCCATCAGCCCCATCCATGCCCTGCATTGTGACCACGCCCGCCCGCGGGCGATACCCTTCCAAGCTAGATGTGTATGGCGGTGAATTTCTATTGGCCCTCGTTCCCTCGATTGTATCGGCTGAAATCTGGCTAATCGCTCGAAAAGCACCTTTTTCTGTTACGATAATATCAAAACCTCTTCGAAAGACTATATAGCCCATTTCTTCAGGTGCTCGCGACATGTTGTCGCCACCAACAGTTGTCCAAGCTAAGCGCCCGACGTGGCGCCCCAGGCATGCGCCATCCGTAAAGCCGCTTTGATAGGGGTTACTTCCCAGCGCATCACAATCCGTAACAAAAGGCGCTTGGCCCAAAGGATCATTATCTGTCATAATTTGGGCCAAAACACCAAGTTGGCTTTGAAGTGGGGAGCCCAAAAAATCACCATTTAAGCCTTGGCTTACGAATATTTGCCCATCTTCAAACACAGCCTGATTCCACTCATCTGCAGGGCCCACACCATTGTTAGTATGCCCAAAAGTGCGGGTGACATTTACTCTCCCAACTTCCATCCAATTTTTGTCGCTATCAGGATCATTTGGCCACTTATGCACGCCCTCTTTCGCGATCAGACAATGCACATCCCCAACATTAACAGGGGTATTCGTTGTATTATAGCTGTCATTCGAAAGAGATTGCGTCCGAAGTTGCATCCCCGTCGTTGTAACATTGTTTAAACGCACAATCGGACTGTGAATAGGAAAGAGCCCCGTAGTACCAGTGCAGATGGCGACGGGAGGCGCCGTATATGAATTTTCGAAAGCAACGCTTTTATAAGCCTGACCGACGGCAGGGATGGTTATGAGTTCGAGATCACTTGTAATTTGAAGAGCGCGCGCCGGCGACATAGCCGCCAACATTGCACCCGCTGCAATAGCTAAAACAAAATTCAAATTTTGTCGTTGCATTGAAATTTCTTCCTATCCTTGTCCGTCTTTTGAGCGGGATGAAAATCGTCTACCAATTCTTCTTTAATATCAGATTCTACTAAATAAGGGGAAAATATTCTTTTAAAAATCAACAAATCATCACCGTGAAGAAAACCTATTGCAACAAATCAATATCTGCTTGGGTCACACTATAACTTGCGGTGCAGGCGACGACATCTTTAGGCCCTAAAGAAGCAATGGTGAAATCCGTTGTGCCAAGTATCGTATGATTATTATCCACATCGGTTTTTATCGTACATGTTCCAAAATCAAGGGGATCGCCTTTGCCACGATGATCGTCAGTTATTTCTAAGGGCGCAAGAATTTGATTTCCTGTATTTGTAACTTCATATGTATACACAATGACATCCCCCACTTTCACGCCGCTTGCGGGAATGGCCGAACCATCATAAAGCTTCGATGTTTTCACGACAGAGACTTGCGGCGTTTTCTTTATCTTTGTTAAAGCATAAGCCTCCGTTGGCGTCAGACCGAAGCGAATAACAGATCCTGATGCATCAAAGATTGGGTCTGCGAAAATAACAAATCCATTCTCAATTTCATCGTAATCAATTAGATCTTGCTCCGTGATCTGATACGTTGTGGTATAAGACCATATTTCACCAATATCTAAAATGCCGTTTGCAGATTGGCTCTCGGTTAAAGTTAAGGTGGAAACGATATCTGAGAAAACTGTATCTTTGCGCAGAACATCCTCAATTTCAGTATTATCAAAAGAAATATTGCTGAGATTATTCACTTCCACTGTATAAGATAGCAAATCACGCTGATCTGTTTCGATAATATCAACCTTCTTTTCAACAGCCACATTGACTGTGAGCTTTTGAAAGCCAAAATACCCCACAAGTTCATGTGTATGGTTGCGATCCGCTGTGACGGCTTCTTCAATAACTAAATCAATCTGATTGTTTAAAAAAGGGCTTGTGCCATGGAGGGCTGCGAAGCCGCCATCGCCGCCATCTTCTGCCAATTGGGTTACAACAGCCCCATCAAGAAGATAGCCCGCTAAACCGCTCGTATAAGGAGGATTTTGCCTTGTTCCTAGAATCGAATCTCCCGAGCGCCATCCAATCGCATTAAATGCACCTTTATCCGTGAAAATCGTATCAGATCCATGACGATACACAATATAGCCAATATCTTCTGGAGCACGGGACAGATCGTTTGTGCCACCAAATGTCCATGCAAGACGGCCTACATGACGACCAACACATAGGCCATCGGAAAATCCATCCGCATATGGATGATTTTGCCTTGCATCGCAATCTGACACGAAGGGCACCTGACCAGCAGGATCATTATCCGTCATAATTTGCGCGACAACACTTAGAGTTTCACTAAGCGGACTACCTGTGAATGCACCGCTTAAATTCGTAGAGGCGAACACTTGCCCATCCTCAAAGAGTGCTTGGTTCCAATCATCAGCAGGGCCGACACCAGCACGCGTCGTATTCCCAAAGGTTCGCGTGACATTCTTTTTGCCAGCCTCAAACCAAATTTTTTGGTTGGTTGGGTCGTTCGGCCATTTATGCTCCCCTTCTTTCGCAACAATGCAATGGACATCGCCAACGGTGACGGGGCTAGAACCAGTCACATAAGTATCATTTGATAAACCTTGTGTTCGCACATCAAATCCGCTCGCAGTGACATTATTGAGGCGTACTGTTGCTGCATGGGTTGGATAGCCAGCACTATGGCCTGAACAAACAATAATAGGCGGGGATGTATATGTATTATCATAGCTAACAGCTTTGTACGCCTGCCCCACATCTGGAATTGTAATCATCTCCAAATCATCAGTGACAGGAAAGGCATGCGCCACATTTGGAGCAAGGCCACAGAGTAAGAAGATCTTACTCGAAGATTTAAACGAACGTAATGTAGCACCCCTCATGAGAAATACATTTCATCTCCACAATCTTAGCACATAGTCATGCGCGCATAATATCGTAAATATTAACGAACAAATTCTTAACAAAAGAATTATATCCAAAAATCCTCACTAAACATCAATTATAAATATGACGTGAATTTTTTAAGATGGTGGGGATTAAATATTACACAAAAATCAACCAATTGCCTTTTTATAAGCATATAGAAGATCATCGACATCATCAAAAAAACGTATTC